>JASFJY010000546.1:0-3261 GCA_050119415.1 Chromatiales bacterium
AGAAGCGTCTGCTCCGGCCGATGGCGTTTATAGGGTGGGCTGTGTGGCGACCGCTCCGTGATCGCTGCTTGAGGCATAGCGCGCTCCATTCCATGGAGCCGTTGATATTCTCATAATGTTTTCCATATATCCATACGCTATGCTCGACTGCATGAATACCTGCATGACAGGCGGTCGATCATATAAATTCGACATTGCGAAATAGGGCTGGGTCAGAATATTTTTACTCTGACACAGTGACGCCACTCGGTCGGTTACGTCAGAATTTTATTTCCATAAGGACGCCAAGATTATTGCCATCCACATCTCCGCCTCCGAAATCATAAGAGATGTCGGTGTAGCGAGCGCCAACTGAAAAATTGTTTCCGAAGGTGTATTCGTACATCAGAACCATGCCTAAAGCATCGTCCGCCTCGTAGCTGCCCCAGCCAAAGTCAGACATGTCCAGCTCCGGCGACAGGTGGTAAGTGAGGCCCGCACCTAGAGTGTGCGAACCAGTCGTATAGATGCCCATCAACTCCAGGGGTACACGGGAAAAAGAGATTGAACCGTTACTGGCATCAACGCTGTCGGTTAAGTAACCGAGGGTAAAGCGGATGGGAAACACAGGCGTATCGAACTGCATGCCACCATAGAAGTATAAGAAACCACCTGCCTCGATGCTTTCCGAGCTGATATTGTCATCATCATCTATCAGGTAAACTTTCGTCAGCTCATCGCCGCCACTGGTCAGCGCAAGGCCAAGAATAAAGTCAGTTGATTTTCCGGTATCGGGGCTTGCCGATGTTTCCCCTGCATAGGAAATTGAAATAAATCCACATAGAAGAGAGAGTAAGACGTAGCGTGAGCGGGTCTTCTTTGTTTGCATCTACAGCTCCATTTGCAAAAGATATGTCGTGAAATAAATCATTTTTTGTATCAGCTTGAAGGCATAAAGCTGTTACAGACGTGAAAGCTTCCGTGGTAGCTTAAAATCGATGTTCGACGATTTGGAACGCATTAGCTGTTTAGTGAATAAACAGCGGTGACGTGAACCGCAGTACTTTCGATTTATTGACTATTTGACTAAAGCGTCGTGACTAAGTCAAGGAGTCGTATAGGGTATCTTTGCCATAACCTATTGAAAAACAATAGAAGCAGGGTAATACGGGAAGTAGGTTCCTGCGGTCGCTATGGCTTCGTCATTGAGAATAGCTGTCAGAGAGCAATAAGTTCTAACAGTAGAAATAGTTGTTCACTGGTCTGGAGGAAACTTGCTGAACCAATACGGCTCCAATAGGTTGTAGAGACACGCTGCTAATGACTGGCAAATTATGAATTCGCTTCACCAGCATTACACTGCTTAGCTTCTTTGACTTTGCTAGCGATACTCGTTATTGAAAGCTTTACTTGCGCTTTTTGGTTGCATTCTACTCATACAATTGCAGGCTGTGTAATAAATGTAAATATTGTTATTGGTGCTCCGTCTATGTGCGGGGCAGAGAATGCGCAAAAAAACTTGGCTTATTGATCTGGCTGAAAATCTCTCGACCACTGATTGCGCCGACCAGCAGAAGGTGGTCCGCCTGCGTGCCTTACATACATCGCAGGGGTAGTGCCAAGTATTTTCCTGCTGATCTCCATTTCTGGACTAAAATCAATAGAGAACAGCAACACAAAAGCTACCGCATAATTGGTCATGACATTCACCACCTTGCTTCGCTTAGAGCGCAGTTTGGCCGAATCCAGCGTGGAGGAAACCATGAGCCACAATATGCAAGACCTGGTAAATGCACTGGTCGCCGGCGATCACAAGAACTCACTGGAGGCGGCTATAGCCCTCCACGCCAGCGGAATACCGGTGGAAGAGATCGTCCGGGCCGGTATCCAGCCGGCCATGGAAGCGCTGGATAACAAATGCACGGTGGAGCAGTTCAATCTATTAGAGATCATGCTCACCGGGTGGGTGACCCGACGTTCGACGGAAATGGCGTAGAAATGTTCTTTCACTTCATCGATCCGGCCAATTCCGCCAACAGTGTATCGATACTCGCCTCTCGGCAGATCATGCGCACCGAGTCCGGCATCTGCAGCGCAGGCTGAAGAATAAGATGGGCGATGAATTTGGGCAGCACGTCAACCAGGCCGACACTGAATAGCTGGGGATGGCCAGCCGGCAGCTGATGGATCACCTCTTCGCCCAACGGGGGCCAGGTGGTGATGACCGCCATGGGCGCCACCGGCGTCATCTTCCTCGGCCTGTCGGGTTACGCACTCACTACCCGCAAGGACTTCAGTTTCATGGGTGGCTTCCTGATGGTGGGTATCCTAGTGGCCTTTCTGGCCGGTCTAGGCGTGGTGTTCTTCGAGATGCCCGGACTGTCTCTGACCGTTTCCGCTATGTTCGTATTGCTCATGGCTGGCCTGATCCTGTATGGGATTAGCAGCATCATCCACGGCGGTGAAACCAACTACATCATGGCCACCGTCAGCCTGTACGTCTCCATTTTCAATCTGTTACCAGCCTGCTGCACCTGCTAGGCTTCATGAACGGCGAAGAGTGAAGCGTTGTCCGTGCTCTGTTGCCTTTCAGCGGCATCGACTGACTGCAGATCGGTTTCAGGTTGAAAACCGGTCATGCCGGTATGGAAAAATAAACGAGGTTGTTATGGGTGGTAAAAAATCGGAACAGTTTGTCCAAGATTAGGAGCAGCTGATCCATGCGCCGTGTGATAAGTGCTTCGACCGAATCCTCACTCCGTTCGAGGAGTTCGTCAAAGAGGAGACCACCAGTGGCCTGATCCTGATGGCAACAGCCCTGCTGGCTCTGGTATTGCTGATCCTCTATACGTGTTCGCAGTCATTGCCACCAACCTGTTTGCCGGCGCCCATCCGGAGTGGTTCGGCACCATCGGTCCCTCATCTATACGCTGTTCCAGATCATGACGCTGGAGAACTGGTCCATGGGCATCGTTCGCCCCGTGATGGAGCAGTTTCCCTATGCCTGGGCCTTTTTTCATCCCCTTCATCCTGGTGGCGACCTTCACCATGTTGAACCTGTTTATCGCCATCATCGTCAATGCGATGCAGAACTATAGCGAGGCCGAATGAAAGAAATGCTGCAACATGCCCATGAAAACAGCTATGCGGTAGGGGCCTTTGATCTGGTTAGTCTCGATTATCTCGAAGGCATACTGGATGCCGCAGAACGCTGCAGCGCCCCGGTCATACTGAGCCTGGCCGAATCTCATTTTGAGTACTTCGATTTCGATCTGTTGATGC
>JASFJY010000547.1:0-3260 GCA_050119415.1 Chromatiales bacterium
GAGAAGGGCAGTGATGCCCAGGCCAATTTTCCTACTCAAGATTCCAATCCTCATTGTTTGTTGAGCCTTTGCATCAGGAAGTCCATGAACGATGTGGATTCAGGGAACATTGTCTTCTCGGTTTCGAGTTCTTGAATCATCTGATCTTCATTGCCGACCTCCGCATAAAGCAGAGCTAGATGAGCGTGGAATCCCGGCGGCAGTGCAGCGTCTTCCGAATGCGCTTTCTGGACCTCCTCCTCAAGTGCGGTTATCTGTTCTTCAGGCCCGACTTCACCCTTGAAGTGTTTGTATACTTGTGTCTGGTAGCTGCCCCAATGGTAAAGGGGCTTCGGCTGCGATGCGCAGCCTGTCAGCACGAGTGCATAGACCGCAAGGACAGCGGTGTTACGGGCAAGAGTATGTATTCGCTTCATGTTAATTTCCTTGCGAAAAACTCATTCTGCTGGCCGCCAGGCACCTGAATCAATACCTACAGTCAAGTTGTTCACCGCTTCGCGGATTGCTAGATCCAGTACCTTTCCGTTGAGCGTCGAGTCATAACTTGCAGTGCTGCCGAAACCGATCACTTCACGATTGGAGAGGCTATATTCGCCAGCTCCATGTGCTGAAAACACAACCTCGGAAGTCTGGACGTTAACAATATTCAGACTGACCTTTGCGTAGGCGACCTGTGATTTACCGCGTCCGAGTAAGCCGAACAGCTGCTTATCACCCACCTCCTTGCGACCGAATTCGGTAACATCGCCAGTCACAACGAAGTCGGCTCCTTTGATCTGCTGGGTTATTTTCTTAAAGCCTGCTTCCTGACTGGTTTCCTGCATGTTGTCGCGGTCCAGCACACTAAAGCGCCCAGTCTGCTGCAGGTGGGTGATCAAGATGGTTTTGGCCTGACTACCTAGGCGATCCACTCCATCGCTGAACAGGCCGCGCATATAGCTAGAGCGATTATCAAATTTGCCTACCGAGATGGGACTGCGAGAACCGTGGTAGGGTGCGCTGGCAGTGGCGACCTTAGCCACTTCGAGCGAGCGTGATTGCTCTGTTGCGCAACCGGATAGCACCGCCAGTGCAAAAATTATTGAAAGTGAAGGTACTTTAATTTTCATTAGATCTAATACCGCTTTGTGGTTGTGAATTCCAAAATACAATGAATCTAAGAGTAGGCAAAAGCAACATATGAAGAGACTTTCAGACAAATGAATCGATCATACATACACTAGCGATTCCAACTTTCGAAACGGAGATTAAACGCTCTTTTCCATACATGTCAACGGGTAATCCCTAAGCCAACGATCCGCGTTCCTAAAAACAAATAGAGACCATTTGCAATAGCGGCTCTTCGCAAATTTGTATGGAATTGCCGTATATACTGGCTTAGTAAATTAGTGGCTTTCACGCCGAATCGCTGGATTGGCATATGGCTTGTTCAGGCAAAACTTTATCGACCAGCAAGGCTGCAGTTTCCGCCCTGTGTCTTGCACCACAACTGGGATAGAATCCTCTCCGCTTGCAACTGAACACAACCAGGCGTTCATGATGACATTTGGCACATTGCACCCTTTTGTTATATAAAGCTAGATGATTCACATGAAACCTCTTTCAACCAGCTTCGATAGTTCCTGAAGTTTTCGGTCCCAGACCCAACGCCCTGATATCGGCATTCAAGTCCTCACATCGGGCCATGACCTCAGCGGCCACTGATCTCATGAGCTAAATCCTTGCCAGGCTCCCGAACCGGCATCTGGTTGTGCTCGTTCACCTGGCTCATGTCGTTGCTGTACTGGATGGCCACCTTCTCACCCAACTGGAGATCCCGGTCGAGGCTGGCCTTCTCGTAGCTAATGGCCACCATGTCCGAGATCTTCACCAAGGCATGATGGGTAGAGCTGGCCACCACCTCACCCCGGAAGTCCCTTTTCAGCTCAGCGGCTTCACGGACCATCAACTGGAGGTTCTGAGCCGCCATGTCAATGACACACCGGGACTCTTCGCACGTGACCTTGCCCTGGGGCAACTCGTCAGGGTGGAGCTGTTCAGACTGGGCGGCGCGCTCACCAAGGTTTTCTCGGGCTTGCTGGCCGGCGGTCTTCTCCGGCTCCCCTTCCATCTTGTCTAGGGCATCCCGTTTGAGTTGCGGCTGATGCCGCTCCAGAAAGATTCCCAGATCGCCGTCCTTGAAGTTTTGGATGGTCAGCTCTCCGGCTTCGCCGGTTACCGTCAGCGTGTCATCGGTCAGCGTATAGCCGACCTTGCCATCGCGGCTTGTGAAAACCGTTTGGCTGTCGTTGCTGACGCCGCCATGGAGAACGTCATCGCCGAAGATAACCCGACCGAAGCCGTCACTGTCATAGAGGATGTCGCCATCGCCCGCGATGTAGCTATCGTCGCCTTCCCCGCCTTCCATGTAGTCGGCGCCGGCCAGGCCGGTGAGTTTGTCGTCGCCACCTTCACCATAGAGGTGATCGTCGTCGTCGCCGCCCTTTATTTCATCGCTTTCTTCCGTGCCAAAAATATTGCGTTGAGAGACATGATCCGACGTGGCTTGTCGAGTCACGGATTCACCTGTTCCCAGGTCCCAGTACTCAATAAGATTATGCCCAGTAACCGATGTTGTATCTGCAAGGTTATACGTCGTCAATGCTTCAAGAAAATGAGCACGATCTCGCAAATATTGCTCGGTCAGATTACCTGTCCGGCTTTTCGGATCGTAAAGGTCCAACTCTTCATTGGCATTGCATCGTGCATAAAAGGCATCATCACCCTTAACTACAAAGGGCGTCAGGTTAACCAATGCGTTTCGATAGGCATAAGCATCCGATCCATCAGTTAACGAAAGAGACAAAATATCCTTATCCATCAACGACTCGATCGATAGGGATATATCGCTTAACTGATACCAAACCGCTATATCCTGTACGTTCTCGAAAATCTGTCCGGCATTTGCCGCAGATTGAGGCAATTCCAAGCCTATTGTAGTTGTCAAATTATCGATAATTGTAGCAAATGCCTCTCTATATTCATTGCTTGTGGCATCGATTAACATATCGATCTGCTCGACACTCAAGTTACTATCGATTTGCTTAAAAAGGACTCTCACGGCATTGTGTTTGACAAAATCACTCATCAAGTAATCGATGACACCGTCCGCCAGTCTATATACCCAGATAGACGGCACTAAAAACGGTACTAACGGATCGGGCAGGTTTCCGTCAAGGACATCGACCATAGTGCGCCCCAGCAACACCGCCGCTTCAACA
>JASFJY010000548.1:0-3255 GCA_050119415.1 Chromatiales bacterium
CAGGAGGATGACCAACCAGGCCATGGCCAGCCAGAATTTACCGTGCAGATAGCGGGCAATACGAAACATTGGCTGTTCAACCGTTCCTTACACCAGCACCACGTCGTAGTGCTCCTGGCTGTAGAGCAACTCCGCCTGCAGCTTGATCGGATGGCCGATGAACTGCTCAAGTTCGGCCAGGTGAGTCGACTCCTCATCGAGCAGGCGGTCGATCACCTCCTGGGAGGCGAGCACCAACAGTGACTCCACATCGAACTGGCGCGACTCGCGCAGGATTTCACGGAAGATCTCGTAGCAGGTGGTCTCGGCGGTCTTGATGGAGCCGCGGCCGCCACAACAGGGGCAGGGTTCGCACAGCACATGCTCGAGGGATTCACGGATGCGCTTGCGGGTCATCTCGACCAACCCCAGGGAGGAGACCTCGGTGATGTGAGTGCGGGCGTGGTCGTGGGCCAGGCACTTCTCCAGGGCACGCAGCACTTGGCGACGGTGTTCCGGATCGAGCATGTCGATGAAATCGATGATGATGATACCACCCAGGTTGCGCAGCCGCAGCTGGCGGCAGATCGCCTGGGCCGCCTCCAGATTGGTCTTGAAGATGGTCTCTTCCAGGTTGCGGTGACCGACGAAAGCACCGGTGTTGACGTCGATGGTGGTCATTGCTTCGGTCTGGTCGATCACCAGGTGGCCGCCCGACTTGAGCTGCACCTTGCGCTCCAGGGCCTTCTGGATCTCGTCCTCGACGCCGTAGAGATCGAACAGGGGGCGCTCGCCCGGGTAATACTCGATACGGTGCTTGATGTCGGGGATGAACTTCTGGGAGAAGGAGATCACCTTCTGGTGGGTCTCCTTGGAATCGATGCGCACCCTCTCGACGTCGGGGCCAACCAGGTCACGCAGGGAACGCAGGGGCAGGGAGAGGTCTTCATGGATCAGATCGACCCCCTCGGCCAACTTACTGCGCTCCTGAATCGAGGCCCACAGCCGGGCCAGAAAGCGCATGTCAGCCTTCAACGAGGCCTCGTCGATACCCTCGGCGGCGGTGCGGGCGATGTAGCCACCGGAGATCTCGCCGGTCTCCGCCACCTGATTGAGCAGTTCGCGTAGACGTTGTCGCTCGTCCTCCGCCTCGATGCGCTGGGAGATCCCCATGTTACCCAGCGACGGCATGAAAACCAGATGGCGGGAAGGGATGGAGATGTTGGTGGTGAGCCGGGCACCCTTGGTGCCGATCGGGTCCTTAAGCACCTGCACGATGACATACTGCCCCTCATGCAGCAGCTCGTAGATGTTGTCGGTTTTCGGCATATCCCCGGTGGAGCTGATATCGGAAACATGGAGGAAGGCTGCCCGCTCAAGCCCCACATCGACAAAGGCCGCCTGCATACCGGGCAGCACTCTGCTGACCTTGCCGCGGTAGATATTGCCTACCAGGCCCCGCTTGCCGTAGCGTTCGATGATGATCTCCTGCACCACGCCGTTTTCGATCACGGCCACACGGGTTTCCGGGGGGGTTACGTTGATAAGAATCTCTTCGCTCATACTTCCTTCGCGCTATTTAAAGTTTTTTATTGTTTGGCTCGGACCTTAATAGTTTGATGCCCGCTGCCCTGATGAGTTCGGCCGTCTCGAACAAGGGCAGTCCCATGACCCCCGAGTAGCTGCCGCGTAGCTCGCTGATGAACTGGGCCGCGAGCCCCTGGATGGCATAGCCACCCGCCTTGTCGGCCGGCTCGCCGCTGGCCCAATAGGCCGGTATCTCCGCTTCGCAGAGGGGTCGAAAACTCACCTCGCTGACACTGAGCCGGGTCGCCAACCCCCCATTGTCCAATGCCACTGCCGTATAGACCTGGTGGGTGCCGCCGGAGAGCTGGTGCAACATCCACATCCCCTCCTCCCGATCAGCCGGCTTACCGAGCATCCGCCCGGCCACCACCACGCTGGTATCGGCGGCCAATACCGGTAACTTTTCAGCCCCCTCGATGGCCTGCAGCCCCGCCACAGCCTTCTCTTGCGACAGTCGCAGCACATAGTCGGTTGGCGATTCCCCCGCCCTCACCCGCTCGTCGACCTCGATATCGAGCAACCTGTGCGCGACACCGATCTGCAGCAGCAACGCATGCCGTCGAGGTGACCGGGAGGCGAGGTAGATCATCAGCCCGCCCGATGATAAGGGTGGTTGCGCAGCAGGCTCCAGGCCCGATAGAGCTGCTCCGCCACCACCACCCGCACCAGCGGATGGGGTAGGGTCAGTGGCGACAGGGACCAGCGCAGCTGCGCCGCATCCCGACAGGCCGGCGACAACCCTTCGGCCCCCCCTATCAACAACGCCAGATCGGGACCATCGGCCATCCACTGCCCCAGCCGGGTCGACAGCTGTTCTGTGTCCCAGGCTTTGCCCAACACATCGAGGGCGATAATACGGCATCCTTTGGGTACCGCCTTGAGCATCCGCTCCCCCTCGTCACGCAGAGTACGCGCGGTATCGGCCTTCTTGCCTCGATAACCCGGCGCTATCTCGATCAACTGCAGGGCACACTCACCGGGCAGCCGCTTGGCGTACTCCTCATAGCCATCCGCCACCCAGCGCGGCATGCGGTTTCCCACAGAAATCAGATAGACATTCATACAGAGGATTGTACGGGATATTGGGACATCATGTGTCCCTATACGTCAGGGAAGGGCGATTAAGGAACCTCTAACCCTTGAGCGGCGCTGGGATCCAGGAGACATCGTCGCCGCGGCCAATATCCTGTATGCTTGCCCGCCATGAGTGACAAACACCTTACACAAACGCGTTTCGACAGCTTCGATCTCGACCAGCCCCTGCTTGAGGGCATCCGTGAAGCGGGCTTCGAATACTGCACCCCTGTCCAGGCCGAAACCCTGCCCATCGCCCTGGCAGGCCGCGATCTGGCGGGGCAGGCCCAGACCGGTACCGGCAAGACCGCCGCTTTTCTCATCGCCACCCTGCACCGGCTGCTGCGCCATCCTGCGAGTGAAACCCGCAAACCCAACCAGCCCCGGGCGCTGATTTTAGCGCCGACCCGGGAGCTGGCGGTACAGATCCATAGCGACGCCCAGGCCCTGTGCAAACACACCGAATTCACCACCGCGGTGGTCTTCGGCGGCACGGGCTACGACAAGCAGCGCAAGCAGCTGGAAGAGGGGGTCGACATCCTCATCGGCACCCCCGGACGATTGATCGACTACTACAAGCAGCACATCTATGATCTGACGGCGATCCAGGTGCTG
>JASFJY010000549.1:0-3249 GCA_050119415.1 Chromatiales bacterium
CCAGCTTCTGTTTGTGGAATGTTTAGCAATGCATTTCGAATATCCATGCCTGCATTTATTAAAGCTGGTAGCACTACAAGTACACCAGTTAGACCAGCTATCAAGTTCCGTATTTTTTTAAAGCTATTCACCGTGATGTTGATTCTAGGTTCATTGGTAGTAGTCACTGTATCCATAATGACCTCAACTCATTTTAATCAACTTGTGATTATTAACTATTTGTGGCATGAAGAAAGCATTCCTTGTAAAGCTGTCGCTTTAGTTTTTACGGTGTCTTACTAATAGCATGGTGTTATCTATTGATTCCTGCATAACACATTTAGGTTATCAAGTATGTTGATTCTATGATGGTTTCAAAGCAAGTGAGTTTTTCACTGCAAATGAGTGAAATGTTCAATCTAGAGCACCATTACTTTGCTAATATAGGCCGATAGCCATTGATGGACGCCATTAACTCCTTCAAATCAGAGAGTTATTCAGTTCTCACAAACTTGTAGGGGCCACGGAAGTTGGTGTTTTCCCAGGCCACAGGGGAGGCTTGCTTAACCATTTCCAGATGCTTTTAGTTGTTTTGCGCCGCAAAGCTTTGAAGTCGGCTGCTAATCACAGGCTATTTCAGTTTCGTTTCAGCTTAGTCTGCCAATCTTCCCTTCAAGTCATTGAGAATCGGGAGATTGAAAGATGTCTCAACAACGAGAGATCAACGTCTGGGATCCTTTGCTCAGACTCTTTCACTGGGCCCTGGTGGGGGCCTTCGCCCTTGCCTGGCTGAGCGAGGATGAGTGGATGAGCCTGCACAGCTATGCAGGCTACACGGTCACCGGCCTGCTACTGTTCAGGCTCGTCTGGGGAGTGCTCGGCCCCCGCTATGCCCGTTTCAGCGATTTCGTTAAATCGCCCGCCACCGTGTTCGGCTATCTGCGGGATCTGATGAAACTGCGTGCCAGGCGCTTCATCGGCCACAATCCGGCCGGTGGCGCCATGATCGTGGCGCTGCTGCTTTCACTGATGGTTACCAGCCTGACCGGCATGCTGGCTTATGGCGCGGTCGGATCAGGTCCGCTGGCGGATCTGTTCGGCTCCCATGCCTGGTACGGCAGCGAATGGCTGGAGGAGATCCATGAGTTCTTCGCCAACTTTAGCCTCTTGTTGGCGCTGATCCATGTGGGGGGCGTGTTATTCGAGTCGCTGCTGCACAAAGAGAACCTGGTGCGGTCGATGTTCACCGGCATGAAGCGGGTTTAATCCTAGCCTCACGCAATGTTCAGTTTCGTTTCAATGATTCCACCTACCCTGAACAACGCCATTCAAGGAGGGGAATAATGCTCACATGTAGCGGAGGAGATCATGTTGAAGAAAAAACACTATGTTGTCTTGCTGCTGTTGTGGCCGATAGCGGCATATTCGGGATCGGTCGAGACTCTGCTCGATACATACCGTCAACAGGGCGCTAAACAGTTTTCTGCCGGCACTGGCGAGTCACTCTGGACCCAGGTCAATACTGAGAACAAGCGCAGAAGCTGTAGTGACTGTCACGGTTCGGATCTCAGCCAGGTTGGCAAGCATGCCAAAACCGGCAAACGCATCGAACCCATGGCACCGTCGGCCAATCCGCAACGACTGACCGATATGGCGAAAATCGAGAAGTGGTTCAAGCGCAATTGTAAATGGACCTTGGGCCGTGCCTGCACACCGCAGGAAAAAGGCGATTTTCTGATCTTTTTGCAGCAGCAATAAATACAATTGATAGGGGAGATAGCGCGATGAAAAGACAATGGATCTGGATAGTGCTTCCGTTGACAATTGTGTCACTCGCAGGTATTGGTTTGGTACAGGCGGATCGTGATGCTTCTGATGACGACGTTGAACGGGGATTTTTCTCCCGTTGGCTGATGCCGCAGCGCATGGCCTATGAGAGTGGGGATGCCCAACTCTATGAAGAGGAGTGCGGGAGCTGTCACTTTCCGTTTCAGGCGGGATTCCTGCCTGCCGCTTCCTGGCGGGAGTTGATGCAGGGTTTACAGGATCATTTCGGTGAAAACGCAGAGCTTTCCGATGAAGATACGCAGCGCATCAGCCAATTCCTGTTCGCCCACTCAGCCGACCGGGTCAAGGGGGAGATACCCCATAAGGTTATCTATTCGCTGCGTTATACCCCGAATCCTAAACGCATAACAGACACCGCTTTTTTCCGGCACGAGCATCGGGAGATTCCGCCTGCTATGCTAGGCCAGCAGGAGAGGGAGATTTCTTTTAGCAACTGTGACAGTTGCCATACCCGCGCCCTGCAGGGTTCCTATAACGAACATGAAATACGTATACCGGGAGTCGGTCGTTGGGATGATTGATGTATGCAACGAATCGCTAGGCTGATCTGTGCAATCCTGCTCTGTCTGAGTTCGGCAGTGTCGGGGGATGACTCCTATCTCGAGGCCCGTCAACTGGCAAGGGAAGGTAAGATTCTGCCATTGGAACAGATACTCGAGCGAATCAGAAAAATCCGCGCGGGGCAGATCCTGGAGGTGGAGCTGGAACCTGAGTATGGTCACATGATTTATGAGATCGAAATGCTCGATGAACGGGGTACGGTGTGGGAGTTGAAAGTGGACGCCGTCAGCGGCCATATCCTTGAACAGGAACTGGAGGATTGAGGTGCGCCTGTTGCTCGTCGAAGACGATCGCTTGCTTGCCGACTCCTTGAGGCAGGATCTCGAACATCAGGGTTATGCGGTTGACCTGGCGAATAACGGCCGTGACGGCCTTTTCATGGGAAACGAAATTCCCTATGACATTATTGTGCTCGATCTGGGGCTGCCGGAAAAGCCGGGGCTGGAGGTGCTGGCCGAGTGGCGCGCCGGCGCAAACCGCACACCCGTCATCATCCTCACGGCACGAGATGCCTGGCACGAACGGGTGAGCGGGTTCAAGGCCGGCGCCGACGACTATCTGGGCAAACCCTTTCACGTCGAGGAGTTGATCGTACGCATCCAGGCGTTGATTCGGCGCAGTCATGAGACGGTGGGTCTGCTTATCGAGTCGGGTGGCTTGCGGCTGGACGAGGATCTGCAGCAGGTGATGATGCCCTCGGGTGAAATCCGGGATCTCACGGGTACGGAGTTTCGACTGTTGCGCTACCTGATGCTGAATCGGGGTAAAATCCTCTCCAAGACCCGCCTTACGGAACATGTCTATGAACAGGACTTCGACCGTGACAGCAATCTGATAGAAGTCTATATACGACGTCTGCGT
>JASFJY010000550.1:0-3245 GCA_050119415.1 Chromatiales bacterium
TGTCATTCATCCGTGCTTTTTTATACCATCCTTTCTGTATCAGCTTCTGATAGGCTTCAGCCGCACTGATTTCTGAATGGTAATAACGCTCGATGTTATATCGATTGCCTTCCGCCAAAACCCCTCCGGTAGAAGTTGCAATCACTAATGAAGTAATGACACTAAACGCCGATTTAAAACTCATAGTTCACTCCTTGTACTACATTGTCTGGTTATTCACTTCCACTCAACGCCCACTTGCTGAGGAACAACCAAATTGATCCTGCATGAATGCAAAATTGTCATAAATATGCAAAACAAACAGACTATATCCGTGCCACTTGTAGTTACTGATCCTTGGGCCTGGGCATCGGATGGTTGAAATTATGAGGAATTCATTTCTTGAAAGTCAATTCAGTAGAATGATAATTTAGTGATATTAGTCAATTGAAATTGCATTGTTACATCGCAGTGGGCTGCCAACCTATCCCTGACGATGCCAGATCAGCTCGCCATCACGAAACACCTCTCTGACCCGGTGATAGGGAATTTCATGCAGTTCTCCCTCCTCATCCACCAGGGTGAAACGGAAGTGATCCTGCGATGAAAAATCCAACTCCGTAAACGGCACATGAAGGATTTTGTCGCGTTGACGGTCGTAGTAACCGATAACGAACTGCGCCTGGGACAACGCCTTGTTCCAGCGGATACTGTTGAGCAGCTCATGTATGGGTATCATTCGGTCTCCCGTTCGGCCACCACCTCGGCGGGCAGGCCCCGCTGGTCGATCGCCCCGTCGATTAGTCGTATCCTCTCCTCCCCTTCGCTGAGATGGATCGCACTCTTCTCTTGGCGGGGCACAGGGATCAATCCAGCTTGAGCAGAGGATAGCGCTGTAAGGCCTCCCGGCTCCACAGGGAGAGTCCCGCCCGCTGACCTACTGTGTCGATGGCGAGAATCCAGTCCGGGTCGGTGAAATCTACAATGGCTGTCTTGCCCTGCCTGGCCAGTTCATCGAGTATCCGGTCGGCAAGCCGTTGTTCCTCCCGCTGACTCGAAAGCCGCTTCTTAAACCCCCTACGGTGCATGCGTATATGAAAGCGCCTATCTGCCAGCTGTTTCAGCCAGCCCTGAGATAGGCTTGCCGCTTTGCTTTCGAACTCCTCTGGCGATTGATAGCTGAAGGTTTCAGTAACCGGCAGCACCCGTGCCAGGCTGCTGGCCAGCTGCGGATTTTCCACGAAACGACGTTCGAGCCTGGCTAGAAAATTCTCCGCTGCCTCCACCCTCATCACCAGTACGTTGTAGTATTCGGTATCACTCAGTTCTCCCATGGGAGCCAATAACTCTCGAGCATCGCTATAACGATGCTCATGGGTGGTTACCACCAGGTTCCATTCCATCATCTTCTACCCCTCCCCGCTGCTACTCTCAGTATAGTTACCCCTGTCTGCCAGCTTGAATGTTTTATCCGGTAGCTTAGAAAAGAAGTATAACCAAATGTTTTTAATGATTATTCCTTGAATAAACGGCAAGGAATTAGAAAGTGACACAAGCAACACGAGAGTTTGTCCCAGCCTATTTGTCGCAGCTCGAGGGGGGCGAGTTGAGCGCGCGTGTCGACGCCGCCTTTGCCCGTCTGGAGGCATGCGATCTCTGTGCCCACTATTGCCTCGTTAACCGGCGAAAGACCATCCGGGGCGCGGTCTGCCGTACCGGGGAGCAGGCCGTGGTGCACAGCTTCGGCGCGCATCACGGCGAGGAGGATCCGCTGCGCGGCTGGCGCGGTTCCGGTACCCTCTTCTTCAGCTGGTGTAATCTTCGCTGCGTTTTCTGCCAGAACTGGGAGATCAGTCAAAAGGGTATCGGCAGGCCGGTGGCACCTGAGGAGCTGGCCGCAATGATGCTCGAGCTGCAGGCAGAGGGCTGCCACAATATCAACCTGGTTTCACCCAGTCATGTGGTGGCACAGATCATCGCCGCCGTGGATCTTGCCGCTAAAAACGGGCTGCATCTTCCCCTTGTCTACAATACCGGTGGTTACGACAGCGCCGAGGCCCTTGCCCTACTGGATGGCATCATCGACATCTACATGCCGGATATGAAATACGGCGACTCCAGCCTCGCTCGCCGTTATTCAAAAATACGCAACTATGTGGCGATCAACCGGGCCGCGGTCAAGGAGATGCACCGGCAGGTCGGTGATTTGATGCTGGACGATCGCGGTATCGCACAGCGCGGTTTGCTGGTGCGCCACTTGGTTTTGCCGCAGCAGCTGGCCGGTACGGAGCAGGTTCTGGCCTTTCTCGCCGAGGAGATTTCGCCCCATACCTATCTCAATCTCATGGACCAGTACCACCCCTGCTATCGCGCCGATGAATACCCGCCGCTGGCCCGGTCGCTCAGCAAGGAAGAATATACGGCCGCACTGCAGTTGGCGCGACGCAGCGGCCTGACGCGGCTCGACCGGTGCGCCTACCGCTTTGAAGCTGGAACAAACTGAGGGAGAGGCGATGTTTCGCAAGGACCTGATCGATCTGCTGCAACACCATCCCGCCACCCTGCGTGAGCTGTCGGAGCAGCTGGAAGAACCGGTAAAGGATATGGAGTCGGACCTTCGGCACCTGCTGAAGACCCTGCGCCATCTGCCTTACCGGGCGGTCGTTACGCCCGCCCGCTGCAACAAGTGCAACTTTGTCTTCCACAAGGATAAATTACATACGGTTTATATTTGTTATTCCTGGAATATTAGTAAAGTACAAAGCGTAAACGAGGGGAGGAGCGGGTTAGTGGTTGTAAAGTCATCGATAAAAGTAAATACGGTCTCTAAAGTAGTTTGGATCGAGTCAGCATCAGGCCCCAGACACTTATCACCGGCCCTATCCTTCAGCTCCTGCCCTCTGTCGTTCAGATAACTCTCAAGGTTGAGATTGTCGTAGGCTGCATCCATACCTACTGAGGCCATGAGGGCGAAGGGGATGAACAACGACCCATCGAGGAAGTGGCCAATGTATATCAGGTCTGCGGGCACGCCGCCGGCGGCTGCGCCAACGATTTTCAGTTCGGGAGCGTAGCTATCGGCCAACTCGGCAGCCCATCCAGTGGCGGCGCCGCCTTGCGAGTAGCCGATGAGTCCGACAGGTGCATCGGCTGACAACCCGGCCTTAGCAAGACGCTGAGCGGCACGCGCCATATCGAGGACGACCCGCCCCTGCGACTGGCCGACCATGTAGGTGTGAATCTCCGGTGTGCCTAGGACCTCATAG
>JASFJY010000551.1:0-3231 GCA_050119415.1 Chromatiales bacterium
AGTTTCCGTCTATCCAGTTTCCGTCTCCGCTCTTTTTTGAGGTGGCTGCACGACTCAAGCCGGGTTAACCCGGCTGAGTGCTGCCCCGGCACGCTGATCAACAATGGGGTAAGGGGAAGTGTGCCTGAAAGGCAGGAAAACCGGCCTTATTGGGAGTTTTATTCCTACGCATGCTGTTCCTTCGGAATCCGCTCGCATGTTTGAACAAATTGAAAAACGGATGAAACATTCGGGCTAATCCCTACATGTTAATGCTTAAGTGTCTGTTGCGCAGTAGCAATACAGTATAGCGGAAGATTTATATTCCCTAAATAAAACGAAAAAAGCCAATAGCGGTTTACAACTGATCAGGCCTAGATAAATGTACTATGCCTCACCGAATCTTCGCCCGATCCGGTGAGGCATATGGGTTTAAGTGCTCATGTGTCTGTGGGTACTGGATGCTGAACATCCGGTTTCCACATCTACATTGAGTAATTCAAACTTGCCGAAGCACCCGATTGGCAAACCGACAAGTCGTCGATTGAAAATCATTTTTCCATTGATGCAGTGTCCGTGTAACAAGCTGGGTACGCTGGCATGTCGGACATTCATAGAGCGTCTGTTCTGTACGGCTGTCCCTCTGAACACCAACTTCCACCATCAAAGAATTGCAGTGTGAACAATGCATATTAGTCATCTCCGGCAGATGATAGGAAAAGGGGTGTCCGCTTTACTTGGGTTGCGGCGCTTGTGGGCGAAGCGGACGTAACTAACTCAAAAATCATAATAAAACACTCATAACTCTCAGGTTTAGTCCCACTTCAAAGCGCCGCCGGTCTGGTATTCGGTGACACGGGTCTCGAAGAAGTTCTTCTCCTTGCGCAGGTTGGCCTGCTCGTCGAGCCAGGGCAGGGTGGCCTCGGCGCCGGGAAAGGGTTCTTCGATGCCGAGCTGGCGGGCGCGGCGGTTGGCGGTGAAGTGGAATTGGCCGATGTGGTCTTCCTTGGAGTAGCCCAGGATGGGGTCGCGCAGGATGTAGCTGGCATAGCCGATCTCGGCGGCCTCGCATTCGTCCCACATCTCGCGCAGGGCTTTTTTGTCCAGCGTGATCTTCTCTTCCAGCAGGATTTGCTTGACCACGCGGATGCCGAAGGAGGCATGCAGGACTTCGTCGCGCATGATGTACTGCAGCTGTTCGGCGGTACCCTTCATCAGGCCCCGGCGCTGCAGGGCGAAGATGGGGCTGAAACCGTTGTAGAACCAGCAGCCTTCGAAAATGGCGGCGAAGAAGGCATAAGCCATGACGAAGTTCTGCAGCTCGTCCGGGTCGCGCAGGTCGATGTCGGCACGCAGGATGGAGGCCAGCCGGCGGTTGGTGATCTGGATCTTGTGGTTGATCTCCGGCACAACCCGGTAACGGTTGTAGATCTCGCCCTGGTCGAGGCCGATGGTCTCGATGCAGTGCTGGTAGGTCCAGGTGTGCAGCGACTCCTCGTAGACCTGGCGCGCCTGGTAGATCTGCAGCTCGGGGGCCGACATCTTCTCCATCACCGCCAGGCCGATGTTGCGCATGGCCAGGATGTCGGAGGTGGTGAGGTAGGAGAGCACGTTCTCGTAGACATGGCGCTCCTCCAGGGTCAGCTTGCGCTGATAGTCGTGGACGTCCTGGGCCATGTTGATGTCCAGCGGCGTCCAGTGGTTCTTGTTGGCGTTGAGGAAGTACTCCCAGGCCCAGGGGTACTTGAAGGGGGCCAGCTGGTTGATGTCGGTCATGCCGTTGATGACGCGCTTGTCATCGGCGTTGACCGGCTTGACGTCGGCGATCACCGGCTGGCCGATGGCGCTGTCCTGTTTCAGGGACTCGGCGGGGGTCTCGTCCAACAGCAGGCCGTAGTCAGCCGCCGGTTCCGCCACCCGGTGGTCGGGTTTGACGGATTCGGCCTGCGCGGGCGCGGGTTGGGCGGTGGCGGGCTTGGCGAGTGGATCGTCCCAGTTCAGCATTGTTGTTGTCCCCTCTCTATTAACTCTGTTCGTGCGGGTGAATGTTCGGTCCCCTGCTCACTGGCAGGCTTCGCAATCCGGGTCGAGGATGGAGCACGCCTTGGGGGCCTCGCTGCCGCTGGCGGTGCCGACCAGGTCGATGCCCTCGTTGCCGGGGCTCTGCTTGACCGAGGTCTTCTCCGCGCCGGTGGCGCCGATGGAGCGCAGGTAGTAGGTGGTCTTGAGTCCGCGCACCCAGGCCAGTTTATAGAGGTTGTCCAGCTTCTTGCCGGAGGGCTCGGCCATGTAGAGGTTGAGGGACTGACCCTGGTCGATCCACTTCTGGCGGCGGGAGCCGGCTTCCACCAGCCAGCGCGGGTCGATCTCGAAAGCGGTGGCATAGATCGCCTTGAGTTCCTGCGGGATGCGGTCGATGGGCTGCAGGGAGCCGTCGTAGTATTTGAGATCGTTGATCATCACCTCGTCCCACAGCCCCAGGCGTTTGAGGTCATGGACCATGTAGGGGTTGACCACGGTGAACTCGCCGGAGAGGTTCGATTTGACGAACAGGTTCTGGTAGGTCGGCTCGATCGATTGGCTGACGCCGCAGATGTTGGAGATGGTCGCCGTGGGGGCGATCGCCATGGTGTTGGAGTTGCGCATGCCCTGGAGGCGGATCTTCTCGCGCAGGGTGTCCCAGTCGAGGGTTTGGCTCTCGTCCATCTGCAGGTAGTCGCCGCGTTCCGCCTTCAGTAGCTTGAGCGAATCGATGGGCAGGACGCCCTGGCTCCAGAGCGAACCTTCGTAGGTGGAGTAGCGGCCGCGCTCCGCCGCCAGGTCGGAGGATGCCTGGATGGCGTAGTAGCTAACCGCCTCCATGGCGCGGTCGGCGAACTCCAGCGCCTCTTCGGAGGTGTAGGCCAGACGTTGTTTGTAGAGGGCGTCCTGAAAACCCATGATGCCGAGCCCCACCGGACGGTGGCGCAGGTTGGAGTTCCTTGCCTGGGGCACGCTGTAGTAGTTGTAGTCGATGACGTTGTCGAGCATGCGCATGGCGGTGGTCACTGTCCGTTCCAGCTTGGCCATGTCGAGGCCGGGCTTATCTGATCCAGTGGGGCAGGTGTGGGCCGCCAGATTGACCGAGCCCAGGTTGCAGACCGCAATCTCGTTGTCGTTGGTGTGCAGGGTGATCTCGGTGCAGAGGTTGGAGCTGTGCACCACGCCCATGTGCTGGTTGGTGTAGCGTAGGTTGCAGTGATCCTTAAAGGT
>JASFJY010000552.1:0-3225 GCA_050119415.1 Chromatiales bacterium
GGGCGATGTCATCTACCTGATTGCGGCCGTCAGCTCCTATAACCGCAAGCGGCTGATCGAGCAGCGGGTGCCCTTCCTGGTGCCGGGCAATCAGCTCTATCTGCCTGCATTGGGAGTGGACCTGCGGGAATACTTCAAACCCGGCCGGCAAATCGAAACGGCCCATCTGAGCGCCCCGGCCCAAGTGGTGGTGCTACGGGAGATTCTGCACCGCGACTGTTCCGGTCTTCCCGCGAAGGATCTGGCTCGTATGCTGGGCTACAGCCCCATGACCATCACCCGTGCCATCAATGAGCTGACTGACCGGCAACTGGCCGTGGCCGAGAAGGTGGGGCGGGAAAAACACCTGAGCTTTCCCGCCAGCGGCCGTGACCTGTGGGAGGCGGCTCAACCCGTTCTGAAAAGCCCGGTCACCAAGCGGATTTGGGTGGTTTGGCGGGATAGGGATAGGAAGAAGGCGGATTTCCAGGGGCGCATGGCCGGAGAATCCGCCTTGGCCCATTACACCGCGCTGGCGGAGACCGGTACCAGCCAGTGGGCGATTACCCCCGATGCCTGGTCTACACTGGCGAGGGGTGAGAATGTGCATGTATTGGCAAGTCAGGTTTCGGATGACAACGAATATTTCCGCAAAGACCGGGAGGCGACGGAGTTGGAGCTGTGGACCTATAACCCAGATGTCATTACGCCAGGTGAACCCTGGGTTGATCCGTTGTCACTATGGTTGAGCTTTGCAATGAACACGGATGAGCGCGTTGAAATGGCGCGGGATACTTTATTGGAACAGGTATGGAGCAGGTTGCCATGGTAAAAGGCCTCGACATCTTCAAAGAACATTTCAAGGATTTTCCGGACAGCTATGTGCTGATCGGCGGAGTGGCCTGCTATCTGGCCATGGAAGAAGCGGGTGTGGATTTCCGGGCCACCAAGGATCTGGATATTGTGTTGTGCGCGGAGGCCCTTGATGCCGCGTTTATCGCCCACTTCTGGGAATTCGTAAAAGCCGGTGGTTACCAGAATCAGGAGAAAAGCACGGGCTGTAAGCAGTTCTACCGGTTCGACAAGCCAGAGCCTGGCTCGATCTTACCCAGCGCAAGGAGACGGGCGAGGGGATTGACAGCAAGACCATTAAAAAACATCGCAATGATGTCTTTCGTCTGTCTGTCTTGCTTGCGCCTGATCAACGGGGCGATGTGGCTGAATCCATCAAGCGGGATATGACGGCGTTCTTAGCCGCGATGGCGGCTGAAGAAGGGCAGAATCTTAAAGATTTCGGTGTCACTAGCGCTCTTGAAGAGGTATTGGCAAGCCTCCACAGCATTTATCAGCTGGAGGCGTGACAAGATGATATTTGCCTTGCCTGTGCTCGCCGAAACCGAAATAGGAGTTGCCGCGTGTCTGAACTAACCGATCTACAGCCCGGCTCCCGCGTCAGCCACAGCGATTTCGGCCAGGGCGTTGTTATCAGCGCAGCCGATGACTACGCCCGTGTGTTCTTCCCGGCTGGGGAGCGGCAGGTGCCTCTTGCGGCACTGAATCCAGTACTGGGTCACAATGAAACCGTGGTCAGCAACGTGGTGGCCAGCGAAGAGCGCGCCATACAGGTGTGGCTAAGCTGGCAGGCCCACGAGCTGCCGTTGCTGGACGTGCCAGCTCACTGACATCAGCCAAGATAGACTTGCTGCCTCACCAGGTGGTGCTGACGCATCGTGTGTCCATGGCAAGCCCGCGCCGCTTTCTGATTGCCGATGAAGTGGGCCTTGGTAAAACCATCGAAACGGCGCTGATACTTCGTGAGCTGGCCTGTAGAGGAGAACTGAACCGGGCTTTGATGGTGGTTCCGGCAGGTTTGGTCAATAACTGGCACCGGGAATTGAACGAGGTGTTCAATCTGAATTTTGAGGTATTCGGCCGAGAAGGCGATGTCAGCGACCGCCGCACCAATGCCTTTGTGAAGCACAATCTGTTGATCGCCAGTATCGATACTCTCAAGCGCAAGGCCCGTGTAAAGAAACTGTTGGAGGCGCCACGCTGGGATCTGGTGGTATTTGATGAGGCCCAACATCTGACCGCCTATAAATCGGGAGGCAAAACCAAAAAGACCGAAAACTTTAAATTGGCGGAGGTGCTGCGAGATCACTCCCGCGATCTGATTTTACTGTCAGCCACACCACACCAGGGGGATCACTTCAGATTCTGGAAACTGATTCAGTTGCTGGACCCAACCCTGTTTCAAAATGAGCAGGAGATGGTGGAAGAGCGCCATCGTCTGAACCCTTATATTTTTCGCCGTACCAAGGCCGATGCCTGCCGTGCCGACGGCAGCACCCTTTTTGCTCGCCGCTGGGTACATACCGAAGCCTTTGTCATGTCGGACTACGAGCGGCGTTTCTACCAGGCACTTAACGAGTATCTGGCGGATGGTTTTGCCCTGGCCAAGAAACAGGGCGGCAAAGGTCGGGCACTTGGGTTTGTTATGACGATTTTTCAGAAGATCGCCGCTTCCAGCTTTGCTGCCGTTCACCGCACATTGCGGCGGCGCTTAATTGCACTGACGGTACAGGAAGGTCTGATGCACGATGGCAGTCTGGATATCGATGCCCGTGACGAGGCCTACAAGGAGGCCCGCGAGCTGATCCGCACGGAATCTTCCTTGGGGCAGGGTCGTATGGCAGATCTGGAAATCGAGCGCATCCACAATGATCTGAAGCGACGCCTTCTGAAAAAAATGGATGAAGATGAGCTGGCCCTGGCTTCAAACGAATTTGCTGACGAGCTGGAGACCTCCGCTGCTGAAGATGCTGCCATGAATGCTGTGGCTTATGCGCTGCCAGAAGAGCGATTCCGCATCAAAAGTCTGTTGCAGCTGTTTCCCCAGATGCGGGAAACCAAAGTGGATAAACTGCTCACCGCCTTGGGTACCTTGTGGCAGCAGAATCCACAAGAACGAGTGGTGATCTTTGCTACGTACCTGGGTACCGTTGAGATGCTTGGTGAACAGATCGAGCAGGCCTACCCTGGGCAAGGTGTGGTTGTGCTCAAAGGTGGTGACCACGGGAGTAAACTGGCGGCCGAAAAGCGTTTTAAGCAGGTCTCTGGACCCAGAGTTAGATGATCTAGTGATTATTCCGACATAGTTGATGCCATCAGCAATACATGCGGCAAGATAATTAAATCTAGTTGGTAGAGCTCCTATGGTTACGCCACTAGTATCTACAGCGAAGA
>JASFJY010000553.1:0-3224 GCA_050119415.1 Chromatiales bacterium
CGCCGGATGGGTCGCCTGGTGCACCGCCTTCAGTTTGTCTATGGCCACATGGGTATAGATCTCCGTGGTGGCCAGGTCTTCATGGCCCAGCATCGCCTGGATGAAGCGGATATCCGCGCCGTTCTCCAGCATGTGGGTCGCCATGGCGTGGCGGAACAGGTGACAGGCGCCAGGGACATCGAGGCCCGCTTGTTGGAGGTAGCGCTTAACCCGTGCCGTCAGCGCACTGCGCCGGTATGCCTGGCCATGATCGTTGAGGAACAGGGTGCCGTCATCATGACCGGCAAGCAGTTCTGGGCGCGCTGTCTGGCGGTAGTTTTCGATCCAGGCCAGGGCGCGTTCTCCGATGGGGACGAAGCGATCCTTACCGCCTTTGCCACCTCTCACCAGCAAGGTCTGGCGTCGTGCGTCGATGTCGAAGATCATCAGCTTTGCAAGCTCCATGCGCCGGATGCCGGTGGCATAGAGCAGTTCCATCATGGCCCGATCACGTAAGCCGGTTGCTGTCCTGGTGTCGGGCTGGCTGAGGATCGTCTCCACCTCGTCGATACCGAGGATGGTCTTAGGTAATCGCTTGGGCTTTTTGGGCAGTGCCAGTTCCGAGGCCGGGTTGTAGAGCAGATGGTTTTCCCGGGTCAGCCACTGGAAGAAGGCCTTCAACGGCGTCAGCATGGCATGTTGACTACCGTAGGTCAGGGGTTGACCGTCGTCTTTGCGGTAGTAGTAGAGATGGCGCTGGTAACGTTCCAGGATTGGCTTGGTGATCTCCTGGGGGGTCTTCAGGTCCCGTTCATCGCACCAGTGGATAAAGCGACGCAGGGCGGCTTGTCTGCGTTTGATGGTATCTTTGCTCTGCCCTTTGACGCGGGTCCACTCCAGGAAAGCTTGCAGGTAGGGATAAAAGCCGCTGGCTTCGATCACCGCCTGGTGCTCGTAGCGCCGGACCATGTCAGCGGCCCTTGGCGCTCATGGCGGGGATGTGACTACGATGCGATTCAGTGTTGTTTTTCGGCCTTGTATATCCTTTTTTGCTGGTTACGGGTTCGTCTTCGCCTAAGTCGTTGTCAGTGCTCGGGATAACTGTGTTTTCTTCACCCCGCACAGCCCCCGTTTTCGGGCCGCTATCGGGCCGCAAACACCCCGTGAAGTGGGCATCCTTACCCCGCGAAGTTGTTGTCGTAGTATTAGCTATTCGCAGGTTTTCTACATCGATCAGGCCTGCAAGGTGTTTGTGGTGATCGAGATCACCGTCATAGAGCAGCTCATAGACATAGCCTTGGCCTTGCTTTCCCCGATGGGCCAGCACGTATTCATAATCGACCAACCGATCCAGATGGACTCTGAGCTGGGTGTTTCCCCACTGGCTGTATTCACGCACATCACGGCGGCTAAAACGGTGATGTTCTTGCTCGATGCCTTGCGCCTCACACGCGGCTGTCACCATTGCCTTGATGTGCTTCAACAAGGTACAGGTCTGCGGCGGCAGCTCTTCCAGGGTGCGGCCCAGCACTTCATGGGCAAGCTTGTTGGCGATCTCGATATCACTCAGGGTTACCTCGATGTATTCCAGCGCTTGACCGTTGTGGATTATGGTTTTCACTTCGCGCTGGTATTGATGCAGCAAGGCGATAGAACGGATCAGCGTCAGGTACTTCATGTGGTCGCGCCGGGTCCGGGTCTTGTCGTCGATGAAGGTCAGTTGTTCAGCAAAGGGGTTAGCAACTAAAAGAGGACGTAACAGGCGTTGGGCGTTGCGGTGCAGTTGGATGAGCTGTTTTCTATCTTCGTTTTGCAGCAGCCCTTCAAGCGTCTGTTGTTGCCGTTGCATGGCGTGGATGGCCTGGGTCTGTTCTCTCGATTCGTTAACCGTTAGCACCAAGCAGCGGTTCATCAGCTCTTCGTCGATGTCGATGGCGGTGGTGGTTAAAAACAACATCACCGGGCCTTCGACCCGGTATTCCTTGGTCACCATGGCGCCGGTGGTTTCGTCCTTTCCGGTCGATGCGATGGTCAGCTCGCCTTCGCTTTGTAAAAGCTTCAGGGCATAGCTGGCATTCTCCGCGCCTTCCTCTTCGGCGATGGCGAGGATCTTGTTTTTCAGATTGGTCTCGCCCATGTAGAACAGGCTTTGGCCAGTCATGGCGCTGTATTGGACTCGTTCTTCTTCCGGCATCAGGTTGAGCACCGCATCCATCAGCGAGGATTTACCGGCAGCGCTGGTGGACTGGATGATGATCGCCAGGGGCTTATCGAGTTTGCGGCTCACCGCTGCAAGATAGCCCACCAGTTTGTTGGTCTCTTCGCCGACGACACCGGCGGTGTGGAAGTCGTCGAGGATGCGTTGCATCAGGTCGGGGGATTTGAGTAGCACCAGGGCTTGTTCCCGTGCTTCATCGGCCAGGGTAACTTCCGCTTCCTTCGGTGCCAGCGTTTGGCGGATCTGTGCTTCTTGCAGGGCTTCGCACTTGAGCAGCACCTTGCCCAGATCAGCCTTGATGATCGCATCCTTGAGGCCCAGCTCGATGGCGGCTTGTTTGATAAAACCGGTTCGGGCCTTAGCGGCGTAGAGGTCGAAGGTGTCTACGTGGATGGCCTCATCTCGCGACACCAGCAGGTTAACCTTGAGCTGATTGGCACTGAGGTTTTTATCCAGGCCACGGATGCGGTAGCGGCGGTCGCCGAAGCAGATGATGACTTCATCTTCTTTAAGCTCGACGGGGATATCAGGCTTTGGGAGTTCTGGGATGACCTTGGCGGGTAGTGGCGCTTCTTCTACTCGGGATACCGCTTCACGCTTTGGTGCTTCAGTCGCTCCCGGCGTCCTACCTCCCGCAACATTAGCACATCCCTGTGCGTCACCGTTACCCAACCACACCGCCGAGCGGATCACCACGCCCAGGCTCTTGCTCGCCGGTATCACCTGGCAGGCGTACTCGTTGGCGTCCATCCCTTTGGGAAAGTGGATGCGGTAGCAGTCGATCCCTTCAACCATGAGCTGCTTGGCCAGTTTCTCGGCTGCCGCCTTACCGGCGGCGTCACGGTCGTAGGCGATCAGTACCCGCTCGGTGTTGTGCTCCTTGAAGGCCTTCAGGTGGTCGGCGGTAAAGCCTTCGATGCCGTAACTGGCGGTGACGTTTCTAAAACCGGCGCACCAGAAGGTCAGCGCATCGATGAGGCTTTCACAGAGGATGATCTCTTTCGAGGCCGATAGCGCTTCGAGGTTG
>JASFJY010000554.1:0-3216 GCA_050119415.1 Chromatiales bacterium
ATCCCGGCGCGGCCATAGTCCATGGTATCGCCGGGGGGATATCCACAGCAACGGAAGCGAAGCGACATGGACCAGGATCAGGACGACCCCTTCGGTACACTGTCCACTGAGTTGGGCGATCGCACCGTGATACGCCCACGCCCCGGCGGCAAGGGGCCGGTAGCGGCTGCGCGTCCAACACCTCCTTCCGGCAGTGTGCCAGCCGCCGGTTTCACCGCCCCCTACCTGCCGCCGCGACAGGGTGCCAACAAACTGGAATCGGCCGCCGCCGCGCTGCTCTCCCTGCTGGGACGCCTGCGCGACACCCCCTCACATCCTGACCCGGCGGCGCTCAAGCGCAGCATCATCGAGAAGATGCGCAGCTTCGAGCGCAAGGCCGAGGAACTCGGTGTGGAGAAGGAGACCATTTTCTGGGCCCGTTACGCGCTGTGCAGCGCACTCGACGAGATCGTTCTTGCCACTCCCTGGGGCAACCAGAGTGCCTGGCGTGACCAGAGTCTGTTGATCAGTCTGCACAATGAGGGTTGGGGTGGCGAGAAGTTCTTCCAACTGCTGCGGAAGCTGCTGCAGAATCCGGCGAGAAACCTGGAGCTGCTCGAACTGATGTATATCTGTCTCGCCTTCGGTTTCGAAGGGCGCTATCGTCCATTGCCCGACGGATTCGCCCAGCTGCAGGGGGTGCGTGACAACCTCTACCGCACCATTCGCAACCAGCATGGAGAGTCCGAGCCCGACCTTTCGGCCCACTGGCAGGGGGTCGTGCAGCAGCAGAATCCCCTGGTGCACTATGTGCCCCTGTGGGTGATGTTGTCGATCTCCGGGGTGTTGCTGTTGCTGATCTACAGTGGTTTCAGCCTCGCGCTCAACGTCAAGTCGGATCCCCTCTACGCGGCCCTGCATAACATCGCGCGCAATGTGGAGACCGTGGTGGAACGAGCGCCGCCGCCGGCGCCATCCGGATCGCCTGTGTCCCAGCCCGGTTTGCGGGAGTTGCTGGCGGATGAGATCGCCCAGGGCAGGATTGCGTTGGAGGCGGTAGCGGAGGGTGAACGGCTGCGCATCGCCGGCGACGGTCTGTTCGCCTCAGGCAGTGTTACGGTGAATGATCGCTATGTCTCCCTGATCAAGCGTATTGCCGGGGCGTTGGAGCAGCTCCAAGGGGAGGTCCGGGTGGTCGGACACAGCGATGATCGGCCCATCCGCACGCTGCGTTACCCCTCCAACTGGCATCTCTCACGGGCGCGGGCTGCCTCGGTGGCTTCGCTCCTGAGTCTCGATCTCTCTGACCCGCAACGTGTGCAGAGCGATGGGGTGGGCGATGCCGAACCCATGGTCTCCAACGAGACCCGTGAGGGACGGGCGCGCAACCGGCGGGTGGAGATCACCCTGATGAAACCTTAGGACTGTACAGTGGACTGAAGCACAGAGCGCATTATGAAGGGATTCCTTGCAATTCTCAGACACCGTTGGTTTGTGGCGACAATCGGGCTGCTGGCCATTTCGCTCATCATCTGGCTGTTGGGCCCGCTGATCGCTATCGCAGGGTTCGAACCCCTGACGTCGCCGCTCAACCGGCTGCTCGCCATCGCCTGCTTGATTCTGGTCTGGCTCGCCAAACAGCTCCTCCATGCCTATGGAAAACGTAAACGCAACCGCCAGATGCTGGAGGGTGTGCTGGAAGGGGAGGAGGCACCGGCGGATCCGGCTCGGCAGGAGTCGGCGCAAGAGCTGGAGATCCTGCGCCGGCGTCTGCAGGATGCCATCGGCATCCTCAAGGAATCGAAGCTTGGCGGTCGTTTCAACAAACACTATCTCTACCAGCTCCCCTGGTATATCTTCATCGGTCCGCCGGGAAGCGGTAAGACCACCGCCCTGCTCAATTCAGGCCTCCACTTCCCCCTGGCCGACGAATTGGGCAGCGATGCCCTGCAGGGAGTGGGTGGCACCCGTAATTGCGACTGGTGGTTCACCGACGATGCCGTGCTGCTCGACACCGCCGGTCGATACACCACCCAGGACAGCTACGAGGCGGTGGACCGGGCTGCCTGGAACGGTTTTCTCGAACTGCTCAAGCGCCATCGCCGCCGCCGTCCCATCAATGGCGCCCTGGTGGCCATCAGCATCGCCGACCTGCTGCAGCAGAGCGAACTCGAACGCATGGCGCATGCCAAAGCGATCCGTATGCGGGTGAAGGAGCTGATCGACAGCTTCGGTATCCGTTTTCCCATCTATGTGCTGTTCACCAAGAGTGACCTGCTGGCCGGATTCAACGAGTATTTCGAATCCATGAGCCGGGAGGAGCGCAGCCAGGTCTGGGGTATGACATTCCCCTTTACCGAACACTCCGATCTGGATAGTGGAATCAGCGGTTTCAGGGAAGAGTTCCGCGAACTGGAACGGCGCATCGATGCACGTCTGCTGGATCGTCTGGAGCATGAACGGGATCCCAAACGCCGCATCCTCATCTACGCCTTTCCCCAGCAATTCAGCTCCATCCGCGAAGCGGCGGAAGGCTTTCTGCAGGAGGCCTTTAACGCCAACCGCTACCAGGAGACTCCCATGGTGCGGGGCGTCTACTTCACCAGCGGTACTCAAGAGGGCACACCCATCGACCGTCTGCTTGGCGCCATGGCCCAGGAGTTCGGTCTCAACCGGCAGATCGCACCGGCCTTTTCAGGCAGTGGCCGCAGTTACTTCATCAAACGCCTGTTCAAGGACCTGATATTCCCGGAGGCCCATCTGGCGGGAGTCAATCTTCGCGTCGAACGGCAGCGGGCCTGGTTGCAGCGTCTCGCCTACACCGCCGCGGTGGCCTGTACCCTGTTGGCCGCGGGCGCCTGGTTTACCAGCTACAGCCGTAATCAGGGCTATGTACAGCAGGTCGCCTTTCAGGCCCAGGCAGCGCAGCAGAAGGTGGACGCGGTAGCCGTTGATGATTTGAGCCTGACCGGCCTGCTCCCCGCCCTCGATAGCCTGCGGCAGATTCCCGCAGGCTATGCCGATCAGGGTAAAGCCATACCCTGGCTGATGGGACTGGGACTCTACCAGGGCGAGAAGCTGGGCAGCGAGGCGATCGGCGCCTATCACAATGCACTCAAGAACCTGATGTTGCCGCGCCTTATCCTGATTCTGGAGGAGCAGCTGAGACAGCAGGGCAACAACCCCGACTATCTCTACGAGGCGCTCAAGGTCTACCTGATGTTCGATGACCGGCAG
>JASFJY010000555.1:0-3216 GCA_050119415.1 Chromatiales bacterium
TGGGGCTGGTCCTGGTGTCGGTATTCCTGCTCCAGGGCCTGGCCGTTGCCCACGGGGTATTCGGTGCCATGCGGGGCTCACAGCGCTGGTTGGTCGCAACCTATGTATTGCTGCTGCTGTTTTTGCCGCAGATGGCGACGGTGCTGGTCACCGTTGGATTGTTGGATGTCTGGATCGATTTCCGCGGCCGCTTTCCTCGCAAGGGATAGCTGAAATGCCGGCTCTCTGAAGGGGCCGCCGCAAAGGATCCGCAAAAGCAGCAAACCATGACAAAGATTTGACCTATAAGAAGGTGATTACAATGGATATTATTCTGTTGCAGAAAGTCGATAACCTGGGAGACCTGGGCGACAAGGTACATGTGAAAAGCGGTTACGGACGCAACTTCCTGATCCCGTCGGGTAAGGCTGTTCCGGCCACCGAAGAGAACGTGAAAGCGTTCGAGGCGCGGCGTGCCGAGCTGGAAAAAGAGGCGGCCGGTAAACTGGCCACGGCCGAGGCGCGCAAGGCCAAGCTCGATGGTCTGGAGGTCAGCATCAGCTGCAAATCGGGCGATGAGGGTCGTCTGTTCGGTTCTGTCGGTACCAGCGATATCGCCAAGGCGGTCACTGAAGCCGGTCAGGAGCTGGAGAAGCGTGAGGTATTGCTGCCGAGCGGTCCCTTCCGCGTCACCGGAGAGTATGAAGTCGATCTGCATCTGCATGCGGATGTGAACGCGACCATCAAGCTGTCCATCGTTCCCGAAGCTTGAGGCTGATTGCCCGGTTGCCGGTCGGAGCGAGCACGGCTCATTCCGATCGATGCGCTATATCGGTGCGCAACGCCGCCCAGCCTAGAAGACGCAAAGCATCGCTGATATACGCGAGTATCTCGATTAATAGAGATATTTCGCGTATTTTAGCGGTGATTTGCCTCCACATGCGCGGGTAGATCTCAATGCTGACGGCTCCACCACAGGCTCTAGATGACCGGTGTGTGGCGTGCGGCTGGCCGTACTTTGACGCACTACTCGCCGAATATTGCTCATCTGCGCTACGATTACTTATTCTTAGAGAGTCGTGAGCCTGTCATACCCTTAGCCCTTTGACGAACGCTTTTAATGTCAGAAGCCGCCTACCCAGACGAGATTCCCGGCTACCCCGATAGGGAGACCCAGGCCATCAAGGTGCCGCCGCACTCCATTCAGGGCGAGCAGTCGGTACTGGGTGGGCTGATGCTCGATAACAATGCCTGGGAAAAGGTCGCCGATCTGGTGCTGGAGGGGGACTTCTACCGTAAGGAGCACCGCCTCATTTTTGCCGCCATCTGCAGTCAGGCCGATGAAGGGCAACCCTTTGACGTGGTGACCCTGGCCGAGCATCTGGAGCGTGCTGGCGAACTCGAGAATCTGGGCGGCCTACCCTACCTGGTACGGCTGGTGGAGGAGACGCCCAGCGCCGCCAATATCAAATCCTACGCCAGCATCGTGCGGGAGTATTCGGTCATGCGCCAGCTGATCTCGGTCAGCAGCGACATCGCCGAGAGCGCCTATCAGCCCCGGGGGCGTAAGTGCGCCGAACTGCTGGACGAGGCGGAACGCAAGGTATTCCAGATCGCCGAACAGACGACCCGGGGCGGTGGCGGTTTCGCCTCGATCAAATCCTTGCTGACCAAGGCGGTGGATCGTATCGAGACCCTGTTCCAGCAGGACGAGCCGATCACCGGTGTGAGTACAGGCTTCACCGATTTCGACATGATGACCTCGGGCCTGCAGCACGGCGACCTGATCATCGTCGCCGGACGGCCCTCCATGGGTAAGACCACCTTCGCCATGAACATCGCCGAAAACGTGGCGATCCAGGGCGGTAAGGCGGTGGCGGTCTTCAGTATGGAGATGCCGGGCGACGCCCTGGCCATGCGCATGATGTCCTCGCTGGGACGTATCGACCAGTTACGGGTGCGCACCGGTAAGCTGGAGGACGACGAATGGCCGCGGCTCTCCTCGGCGGTCAGCATGTTGGCGGAGACCCGGCTCTACATCGATGACACCCCGGCCCTCTCTCCCACCGAGGTGCGCGCCCGGGCGCGCCGCCTCAAGCGCGAGCATGACGACCTGGGCCTCATCGTCCTCGACTATCTGCAGCTGATGCAGGCGCCGGGGGAGGGGGATAACCGCACCGCTGAGATCTCCGCCATCTCCCGCTCCCTCAAGGCCCTGGCCAAGGAGCTCGACGTGCCGGTGATCGCCCTCTCTCAGCTCAACCGCAGCCTGGAGCAGCGCACCAACAAACGGCCCATCATGTCGGACCTGCGCGAGTCGGGCGCCATCGAGCAGGATGCGGACCTGATCGTCTTCATCTACCGCGACGAGGTCTACAACGAGGACAGTCCCAACAAGGGCATCGCCGAGATTATCATCGGCAAGCAGCGTAACGGCCCCATCGGCACCACCCGCATGACCTTTCTCGGTAAGTACACCAAGTTCGAGAACTATATCGACAACGTCTACGAAGACGAGGGCTATTGATGGGCTACGCCCCACGGGCCCTGATCGATCACGCCGCGCTGCGGCACAATCTGCGACGTGCCCGTGAGGCCGCACCACAGAGCCGCATTTGGGCGGTGCTCAAGGCCGACGCCTATGGCCATGGTCTGGAGCGGGTAGCCCGGAGCCTGGGCGAGGCCGACGGCTTTGCGGTGTCGCGTATCAATGAGGCATTGTGTTTACGCGGTCTTGGGATCGGAAAGCCGATACTGATACTTGGTGGTTGCTATACCCTAGAGCAACTCGAGCTTGCCGCGCAACAGGGCTTCGAAGTTGTCCTGCATCAGCATCAACAGTTCTCCCTGCTTGAAGCTTTGCCCCCCGAAACGGCGCCACTGGCGGTTTGGCTCAAGGTCGATACCGGTATGCACCGCCTTGGATATACACCGATGGAAATTGAGGGCATCGCACAACGACTGCTTAGGCATCCACAGGTCGAATCTCTCAGCATCCTGACCCACCTGGCCAATGCGGACGATCCTGCCGACAGTGCCACTGAGGCCCAGCTGAAACTCTTCGACAGCCTGCCGCTGGATCTCTTTCGCTACTGTTCCATCGCCAACTCGGGCGGCATCCTGGGTTTTCCGGCTTCGCACCGTGACTGGGTACGGCCGGGAATCATGCTCTACGGCGTGTCGCCGTTTATCGGCGGGCGCGCACAAGAGCAGGGTCTGCGACCCGTGATGACCCTA
>JASFJY010000556.1:0-3212 GCA_050119415.1 Chromatiales bacterium
CTCCGCCACTTCGATATAGGCGAAGGGTGGCAGATCGTTGCCATCGAACACTTCGAGCCGATTGACCGGTGAGCGTTGTGAAAAGACCAGCGGAAAGGCCTGGCTGCCGAAGCGGATGGCGCCGTCGAGCACCTGCGACTCGCCGATGCCGAAAGCGGAAAGTACGGCCTCGGAGGTTTGCACCAAGGCCTTGTCCATCTCGGTATTGTGGGCCGAGAGTGAGAGCAGTACGAAGACGGCTAAGGCGATCAGCAGATTGCGCGGTGTGATGGAGCGATGCAACTCCCACTGCCGCCAACCGTGTACGCCTCCATCGGTACTCATGCGGCCTCCTGTGCCAGATCGGCCAGCGGTTTGCTCAACTCGTAGAGTTCCGCCTGGGTCGCCTCATCCAGCTCAGAGGGGTGAGCGTCGAAGAAGACCTTACCCTTGCGCAGAGCGACGATGCGATCGGCAAACTCCAGTGCATACTCGAGCTGATGCAGAGTGCAGACAACGGTGGCGCCGTGATGCCGTGCAGCGTTTTTGAGGCTATCCAATACGCTACGACTCATGGCCGGGTCCAGGCTGGAAACCGGCTCATCGGCCAACACCACTTCCGGTTTCGAAATAAAGGCGCGGGCAATGGCCACCCGCTGTTGCTGGCCACCGGAGAGCGCCGAGGCGCGGCGATACAGATGCTTCTCCTCCAGCCCCACCTCATCGAGTAGCTGACAGGCGTTGCGCTGGTCCTCCTGCGGAAACCACTTTATCAGGCTGCGCCAAAAACCGGTGCGGGGCAGCAGACCGCTGAGTACGTTGTGCAGCACCGACAGGCGCGGCACCAGGTGCAGTTGCTGATGGATCATGCCGACGCGCTGTTGGATTGCTGTGCGCGTCTTGCGGGTGAGGGTCTCGCCGCCGATGGTGAGGCTGCCGCTGGTGGGGACCACCACGCCGTTCACCATATTCATCAGGGTACTCTTGCCTGCGCCGGAGGGGCCGAGCAAGACACAGAACTCACCCTGTTCGACATGGAGTGATACATCGTCTACGGCGCGTGTGCCGTCGTCGTAGATGCGACTGACCGATTCGAACTTCAACATGATGACACCTTGTATCTCAATTGGGGGGGGCTGCCCCCCCTGTCAGAGGCCGCTTGGCCGGAGATAGGCCGGCGCTCAGCGCTGACCCGCCTTATCGACCATCTCGGCCTTGACCTGCTTGGTCACGGCGGCGAGTTTATCCAGGGCATCGAAGATCTTCTGCTCTTCGAAGTTGGTGTCGTAACGGTCGACCTTCTTGCCGCCGTAGCCGCGGATCTTGTCCGCCGCGATCTTGGTATGGATCTCGCCGAAAGCCTTGCGCAGTTTGGCCTTCAACTCGGCGCTCAGACCCCGGTTCATGGCCAGGGGCGGATTGGGTATGGGCTGGGACTTGGCCAGGGGCTTGAACTTGGCGGGATCGATAGCGCCCTTTTTCACCGCCTTGCCGAAGGAATTGTAGGAGGCCGCCGCGGCGTCCACCTTGCCCTCCGCCAGAGCGGCGAGGGAGGCGGAGTGGGAACCGGCAATGATGATTTTGTTCAGGTCCTTGACTGGATCGACGCCGTCGGCGAACAGCATGGCCACCGGGAAGTTGAAGGAGGAGGTTGAGTTGGGACTGCCGAAGGCCACACGCTTGCCCTTCAAGTCGCTGATGGCGTTGATGCCGCTATCCTTGGCCACGAAGATGCCGGAGTAGTAGGAGGCATCACCCTTCTTTACATCGACGGCCAGCAGGTCGATACCGCACTTCTCGTTGGCCTGACCGTAGGTCACGGCGCCATACCAGGCGATGTCGGCCTGGTCGTTGCACATACCCTCGACCACGGCGGCGTAGCTGTCACCGGCGGCCAGTTTAAAATGAATTCCATAGTGTTTGGTAATGCCGTTGAACACGGGCGCATAGTCCTGTGTGATGTCGTTAGTACCGGTGTCGGCCGGCACCATCAGCACGCGCAATGGGTTCTCTTTGGAGCCATCCGGCAGATTGGCTGCAAATGCGGGGACATTAATTATGACTGCGGCGATGCCCGCAGCGATCAGCTTCGTGAGTTTCATAATTTTTCCTTAAAGTTGCACCAAAAGTTGTGTGGCATCGCCCCTGAAGCGAGTCACCACATATTCAACCGGTTTCCAGGTTTGAATCGCCAGATTTACACTCTTGACCCGCAACACCGGCAGATTGCGGGGCATGTTCAGCAGCATGGCGTCATCCGGCTCGGGCATAACTGCACTGATGAAACTCTCGCTGCGTTGCACCCCGATGCCGCACTGCTGCTGCAGGAAGGTGTGCAGCGAGCCGCTGTCATAGCTGTCCAGCACCTGAGGAACCGCACTCATGGGAAGAAAGTGGGCGATCACGCAGAAGGGCTTACCTTCAACCTCGCGTAGCGTCTCTAGGAAAATCACCTGCTCCCCTTCCACCACTTGCAGGCGGGAGGCCACACCGCCCCTGGCCGGAATCACCTGTTTGCGCAAGACCCGGCTAAAGGTGGTCTTACCCTGGCTCTCCAGAGTGGCGGTGAAGCGGGTTTGGGCATTGAGGTAGTAGTCGATAGCGGGAGCAAGGACGAAGATCCCCGAACCGTGCCGGCGCATTACCAACCCGTCGTTGACCAGTTCATCGATGGCCCGCCGCAAGGTGTGGCGATTGACGTTGAAACGCTGCGCCAGATCCCCTTCGGGCGGTAACGCATCACCGGCCTGATAGAGATTCTGAATCTCCACCCGTAACTGATCGCTGATCTGACGATAGAGCGGTAGCGTACCCTTGCCGCGACGAATCCCCTGTACAGACATCTAGACCTCTCCCCTTTTATGGGCAGAGTCTACGTTCAGCTTGTTACAGAAAGGGCGACGTTATGATTGCAGTTTTATTAAGAAGTAGATCGGCAGATTTGCCAACAAGCATCAAACAAAAGCGGTCGTGACGTTGCTTATTTTTAATACCAATTGATAAATCCACCAATTTTCTAGGCTTAAAAATATAGTGTAACTATGAAAATGATTTGTTGCGTGATATCTGATAAAAAATAAATGTATCACTGCTGGCCCACTAAATTTACTCACCCTTAGAAAGAGTATCGGGGTAAGAGGGTTTTAAGGGATCTCTGATTTATTCTGGATCGAGCGCGTGGCGAGCGGAAAAGTTCCGGATTAAGGCGAAAAGCGCACGTAATAGCCCGCTAT
>JASFJY010000557.1:0-3205 GCA_050119415.1 Chromatiales bacterium
TGCTGTTGTACCTGCTGCTGTTGTACCTGCTGCTGTTGTACCTGCTGCTGTTGTACCTGCTGCTTTACCTGCTGCTGTTGTCCCTGCTGTTGTCCCTTATTCTGGGTGAATGCCGAGGTTGAAAAGGCCCCTAAAAAAAGCATAACCAGCAGCGCCATGAACCTCACGCCCGGTATACATGATCCTTTGTTATTATGCATCTTCACGCTCTTGCTCTATTGTTTATTCGGTAGCGCTCGGTTCCCGCAGGTATTCAACCCGTGCAGCCGATAGGACTTGGTCAGATATTTCCCGCACAGCCTTTTTCATTTGCAGCGGCGCCAGCATCTTGCGGATCTCCGTGCTGACATCCTGCAAGGGTCGGGCGGGTTTGTGCTCTTCGGAGACGATACGCGCGATATGGGCCTTGCCACCGAGATAGGTGACTTGCGAGACCTGGCCTTCAGGCAGCGGCCGGATGAGCCCCAGGAGTCCCGGGTGCAACAGCTGCTCATTCACCTCGCCGCTGCGAAACTGCACGGCATAGCCCTGGGCGGCGAGTTGCGCCGCGTAGGCCTTCCAGTCTTGCTGTTGAGCCCCTTCGCTGAGTCGCTGCATGATGGCTTGGCGTTGCGAGGCATCCGATTTTTCCGTTTCGAGGAGCAGTTCATAGACCCGCAGGCGCTTGCCGCCGAAGCGCTCCGGGTGTTCCTCATAATAGGCGCGCACCATCTCCTGGGTGACCGGCTCGGGGGCCGAGTGTTGTCGCAGATACTCCGTGGCCAGAAGCTGATCCCGGTAGGCCCTGGTCTTGGCCTCGATCCACGCCATTTCGTCTGCGCTCAACTCTTTTTGCGCGGCCTGCGCCATGCTGCTGTTCATCACCAGGCTCTGCAGGACTTTGTGGCGTACGCGCTCATCGATCATTGCGCCATGCTCCGCTCCGAGCATGTTGGTTAGGGTCACTTCCAGATCCAATGCGTGAATGGGCTGTCCGTTCACCCGGGCCAGGAGATCCCCATGATCAGCGACCTCGGCCGGTGATTCGGTTTGCGACCCCGCCGCCTGCCGCCGCGGCTCATCGGAAGAGCCGCAGCCGGTTACCAGCAGCGATACCGCACAGAGCAGAACCGGCCCCATGCGCCAAACCGAACGGCGGCGGGGTTCAATACAGGCGTTGTGTTCTTTCATCAGGCTCATAGTCGCGCATACCACCCGTCAGCCGCGCTTTCCCAGCAACCGCTTCAACTCCGCATCCTTCGCCTGATTTCGCAGCTGGTAGCGGATATCTCCACTGACCGCCTCGAAGGGTTTCTTGACCACGACCGGCCCTTCCTGCAACTTCACGATATGAAAACCGAAGGCGGTTTCAAAGGGTTCCGAGAATTGGTTCGGCTGCATGGAGAAAACGGTTTTGGAAAAGCGGGCATCGATGGCGCCCTCCTTGAGCCAGCCCAGATCCCCGCCTTTCTTCGACGAGATCGCGTCCTCCGAATACTGTTCGGCGATCTCGGAAAACTCAGCACCGGCTTTCAGCTTGGAGTAGGCCTCATGGGCGGTGGTCAGCTTCGCCTGGCGCTCCGGCTCACCCATGTTTTTGTCAATGCGCAATAGAATGTGGGCGACACGGACTTTGCGGTCCTCATACTTGCCGGCATTGCCGGCGTAATAGTTGCGCACCGCCTCCTCGGAGACCTTCTGCTGCAGAAAGGTCTCGAAATAGCGGCTTATCAACATCTCCTTGCGAAACTCATTCAGTTCCGCATGGGTCATTTTTTTATCGAGCAACTCTTCGCTTTCAATGCTGTCAGCCAGTGTTTCCCGCTCCATGTACTGGGCATAAAGGGATTGCCGGTGGGCATCGTCCCGTACCCTTAACCGCTTGAATTCCAGATAGGCATTGAAGGCTTCCGCCTTGGGGTCGACCGGGGGTTGTGCCTTGGCGGACTCACCGCCCTCCTGTCGCGAGCATCCCACTGCCGCCAACACCACCAACATGACCACTAAGGATACGATTCGAACTCCACTCATTAGTTACTACTCACTCTCTAATATCTAAAAATCAAGGTAAAACACTGTCCGCGTCGGCGGTGACGCTGCTGTCGCTGTCAATGGTCGAATTGGTCAGATCATTGACAATGACCCGGTCATCGCCGAAGTCGACCTGGGCGCCGCCGGTCACATTCAATGTTTCGAAGGTATGTACGCCGAGCAGCTCTTTGCCGACCAGGTCGGCTTCGCTCAGATCATCCGCGGTTTCGATGATCAGTGATTCATCGCCGTTGGAGCTGATGCGATAGTGCGGGCTGGTGGCGTCGTCCGCGTCCAAATCGACCGTGAAGCCGTCGAGGCCCCAGTTGCGCTCGCTATCGGTGGGCAGCCAGGTTCCCTGGGTGTCGATACGCAGGATATAGTCACCGCTTCCGGATACTGAATACGGACTGTTGATACCCGCCACCGCTTCAGCGGTGGACATGTCGTCAGCACCGATCGCGACAATATAGTCACCGGCGGGCAGTGTTCGCTCAATGCTATTTTCTGCGCGGACCACAAGATCCGAGGCATCCAAATCGCCGTCATCAAGCAGTAGACAAAGGTCGGAGTCGTACTGCGCATTCGCTTCCACGATCACCGTCGCGGATTCCGTCAATGAAAAATTGTGGTAATGGACGGATCCCTCGCCGCCCAGGAGTAGCGTTCCCGTCGCCTTGAGATGCACCGGCGTTTCGGTGCCGATAGCGACTTTCCATTGATCGCTGCCGAGATACTCGACATCGGTGATGAAATGGCGGCCAACCTGGGTGATTGGGGTGCTGCTCTCAGCCGCGGTGTCACTGTTGCCCACCTGCAGATGGCCATACTGCTGCGCCGGCGAGGTTCTGAAAACCGTACCCGCACCGGCGTCGTTATATCCATAGCTCCCGCCAAGGGCTTGATAGTTCGCTGGATCGAATGCCGAATCATCATCCACATGGGTGACGATGCGGCCACCGCCTCCGGAAACACCATAGTAGGAAGACCAGTATGTTGAACTTCCCCCATTTGCCTGAATGCTTCCCGAACCGCTCAGGGTTGCCGTATCGATAGTGACACTACCGCCCGCGCCAGCATATCGTTTCTCCTCACCATTGGCCTTGAGCGTACCGTCGAGCAAAATACCAGCCGCGGAGACCGACAGGAGACCGCCGCCGCTGCCGCCATCACTTCTAGTGCTACCGCTACCGGG
>JASFJY010000558.1:0-3202 GCA_050119415.1 Chromatiales bacterium
GGGCGTTGAGGGCCGTGTATTTGGATGGCTTTTCTTATCTGGTTCGGTCTGAGCGAACACAACGGCTTCTAGGTGTCTGATGTGATATGTGGTAACCCTTGCGTGACCAACCGCATTAGTGATTGCGGCAGCCATGTAATAAGTGAGTCTGCTGCTACACTTGTGCAGCACTTACGCACCTCCCCCCCCGCCTGAGGTAATGGCGCCACCGAATAGATTCGGTTTGTGCTGTGCAGTGTCTCGGTGGAGGAAATCCGCAGGAAATCAGGATGCTGCTATTAATAGGAAGAGCTTTGTTTGGTTTGGAGTTAAGGGGTTGAATTATATGGAAATATTATTATCTTTTTGAAAGGCGTGAAGTGTGAAGTGGTCCGCTTAATTGTATAAGCTGGCATTGGTAAAACTAGTGATTTTTATGCTAATCTGACAAATATTTTGTCTTGACAAGGATTCTTTGGTCAGCTTTTTGGGGTATATTCATGCGTAACCCCGAGATTACTTCTTTGTTGTTAACTAATAGATTGCTTCAGATTGTTGGAAGCTTAGCGCCTCAAGGATTTGAGGTTTTTTAAACCGCTAGCTACTGTGAAATACTACACTCGTGCGCATAACTCATTTGAATGGTTGACGGTGGGCAAACCTGCATTCAATGATATGTTCACACTGTGTTTAGGGAGGAACACTGACTCTAACAAACGCACATTTATTATTTTGACACGTATCTATTGTTTAGTCATTTTTTCAGTATAACTGTATTGGTCTTAGTTGCGCCTTACCAACAACGTTGATTTAATCGGAGCAAGTTGGCGTTTGTTTAACTCTATCCTTATTGTTTGCACAGGGAATGTCTGTCGTAGTCCGATGGCTGAGCACCTTTTTCGCTATCGGCTTGAGCAGACAGGCATCTGGCAAGGTAAAGTATTCTCTGCCGGAGTTTCCGCGTTGGTCATGCAACCGGCAGATACGGTTGCGGCGGCACTGATGCTAGAACACAACATTGATCTTTCATCACACCGAGCCAATCAACTAACACCGCAATATCTCTTCGAGGCAGACCTAATATTAGTTATGGAAAAATACCACAAGGAGGCTGTTCTGAGTCTGAGTCCCACGGCAAGGGGGAAAACTTTCCTCCTTGGTCACTGGAGCAATGTTGAAATAGCCGACCCCTATTTACGTAGTTATGATAATTACATTAAAGCTCTGAAAACGATGGATGGTTGCATAATGAGATGGGTTAATAAAATAGGGGTTCATAGTAATTCTATGATCATATCATAGCTTCGAGTTAAAGGAGCGGAGTTCCTGTTTGCATAACGGAGAAGACAATCAGGAGATTCTATAGATGGCTGTTGCGTTTAATTTACTATCCGGGTGTAGAGGTGCTGCAATCGTATGTCTTAAAGTTTCTTTGTTATCTGCTTGCGCTATTGCCCCCGGAAGCTATTTTGGAGATAGAGATGAATCGGTAGTCAGTGTCCCATTACAACAAGGAGAAAAACTGGTATCTACCAAAGTAGGCGTAAAAAAAATAACAGCAGAATTGATAATAGACATGTTCAACTCAGCGCGACTGCTACGGCCGGGTGCCGGGGGCAGAGCCCCCCAAAAGTTAGCCAAGCCACCTCGTGTGGGGATTGTAGTAAACACGCCCAATTACAAACTCGGTCCAGGGGATATTATTTCAATTATCGTCTGGGATCACCCTGAACTTACTACGCCGGCGGGTACATTTCGCTCAGCGGAGCAAGCCGGCACTGTTATAGCGGAAGATGGGACAATTTATTACCCGTATGTCGGGATCGTGCGCGTTGCCGGTCTAACCACCCGAGAGGTTCGTGACATCCTAACTTTCAAGCTCATGAAATTCATCGAGAACGTTCAGCTTGACGTACGCGTTGCACAGTTCCGGAGTAAGTATGTATATGTTGTTGGGGAGGTCCATCAGCCCGGCCAACAGACTATCACAGATATCCCAATGACCATACTGGAGGCAGTCAACCGTGCTGGAGGCTTTACCGAAGATGCAGATTTTAGCCGGGTGCTGCTTACCCGTCACGGCGCCACGTATCGAGTAGATATCCAAATGATGTACGAGCGGGGTGCCACGGAACAGAACGCCCTGCTGGAATCAGGAGATATAGTCAACGTACTTGATCGCAGCTTCAACAAGGTATTTGTTCTGGGTGAAGTTAAGAGCCCAGGTTCACTGATCATGAATAAGGGGCGCTTGACGCTGGCTGAAGCCTTGGCCGATGCCGGTTTTATTAAGCAGGACAGTGCAAATCCGCGGTGGATATATGTCATGCGCGGAGATGGCGATAGGCCGGAACTTTTTCACCTCGATGCTCAATCGCCAGATGCCCTATTGCTAGCAGATCGCTTTCCCCTGAAGCCACGTGATATTGTTTATGTGGATGTGGCGGATATCGTACGCTGGAACCGGGTGATAGCCAACATTTTACCAACGGCAAATATGCTTAATTCAACCAGTGGTGTACGTTATCCGCTTTTCGGTGGTCGGCAGTAAGCTTATTACTAACCTGGCAACTAAATTAGTCATGTTCAGGGCTTCAAGCTTGTCCTTAATCAAGGCGTGGTTCGCCGGGAAGGGTGATTCCCTTGGCAAGAGCTACTACACCGAGCAAGGGCAGGCTTGAAGCCCCTAACCGGTAGCTAAAGAGAGGCCGCAATATGCGACATATTCGGTTGAGGGAATAATTATTACAGCAAATAGGAGTCTATTGAAGTCTATTGTAAGGATCTGTTCACGCAAGTGTGACAAGTAACGTTCGCTGCTGAGAAAATGGATGTCGGCCTAACTATGCAACAAAAAAACAGTGAATCAAGTGCGGCAGACGCATACATACAACAGGCAACTCAGGAAGAAGAAACTATATCTTTAAGCGATATTAGTGCAGTTATTATCTGCCATAAATGGTGGATATTAACATCACTCATAATGGCCGTGCTTATAGGGATTGCTAAAGTACTTATCAAGACGCCAGTCTATAGTGCAAAGGGGGTCATTCAGGTTGTACAGAAGAGAAGTGGTTTCGAGAAACTGGAAGGCCTCGAACCCTTTCTAGGCGGAGAAAAAAACGTATCCGCCGAGATAGAGATTCTCAATACACGCATGATCATGGGTCGGGTTGCAGAAAAGCAGGAAGTGCATATTGTTGCGGAACCCAAAACACTACCC
>JASFJY010000559.1:0-3196 GCA_050119415.1 Chromatiales bacterium
TTTGTTTCAGGCTGCGTGCGTTGTAAAAAAGTGTTAATGCTTGTTTGCGCCAGTTAAGAGGAACATGGCCAGTTGCTGTTGACCCTGTTTCAGATCGTTGCGGGAGGACGGCATAAAAAAGTAGTTCATGGGCAATGTGCGAATGTGACTAGATTGTAGATGTTAGGTTGTGGGTGCATGCAGACAGAATAGATTGAAGAATAATTTGTAAGCTGGCCATTCAATCATCGTTGTTCCAGTTTTGAGTGGGTTTCCAGTTTTTAAGCCGACGTTCCCTTCCCTCATTGATTAATGTACAGGGACAGCACTCATACGGGCTATCCCGGCGTAAGAGACGCAATCCCATCGATTTTGCCGGATCGCAGATAACTCACCAGCATTGGAAACCAAGGATAGATTTCAGTGTGGAATCAACGGGCACTTACTCACAGAACAACATTTGCCGAAGAGTTGTGGCCAAACACACGATTAAATGGTGTTTGTTGTTGCAGCTGAGTTATAAATCGTATTGCGGGACGCAGTGGTCATGATACTGAATGTGCCGGCATTGTATCGAGGCACTAGACGTCTTACTCCACCGATGCCGTGAGCCCAGTATTGACCTCGGGAAACGCAAACTCGTTGGAAACTATCGGGCTTGCCCGTCATGAGGTATGGTCTAATGCTTCCGGTGTGTTCGCCATCCACGCCCGCACGGGATTGTGCTCCACACAGGTCAGGCATGCAGCCAAAGCCGCTTCATACAGCAGGGCTTGACATTTGAAGTGTCTCTCCCACGTAATGGTTGCTCCCTTGTCAAGAGCCACAACGCAGAGCAAGGGCATTCTTAAACTCCCAAACAGTTTAAATATATAAGGACAGGCAGAAGCTTGCCTACAGGCCGCCTAATCAAAACCAGCTGTAGGGTGTGCTACGGCGGCGTTTTGATGCCTTGCTGCAGGCAGTCAGGCTTCGGCTGAACATGGCCTACTAAGGTGCCGGGTTCATAATACGGAGAGAGGAGCGTGTTGGGCAAAAGGCCATGTCACCGTTCATGCTTTGGGTGATATAAGGAGAATTGAGGGTGCTATCAGGGTTATCAGACGACGAAGTGGTGGACCGGTAACGGCGAACTAGCGCTGGAACTAAGAACAAAAGGGCATTTATTCTCATTATGCTCTGGTTTATGATAGGCGGCTTTATCAGTTTGACACTTGTGTGAACAGGGAGTTTGAGGGAATGGCTTTTGATTATGGTTCGATCGATCTCGGTCTCAAGAACCCATTCAAGAAAGAGGGAGTAATTACCGCGATACGGGGGCTATTGCAGGCATTAATCGGAATCTACCTGCTGATTGAGGCTGTTCAGCAGGTGAAGAGTGATACCCTCTCGGGCTGGGTATTGGTGGTTTTCGGCATGTTGCTCCTCAGCTTTGGTATCAAGGCCTTAAGTCTTGGCGTCTTTGCCACTCTGCGTTACTTCGTAGGACGCAATCCGCCGACCTCCCTGGCGCGGAACTTCAGTAAATCCGAGGCGAGTAACACCCAGCAAGAGGCGAACTATGTCGCCTACCAGGCCAACGAATTGGAAGAGATGTTGGTGGGGCGCAAGAATGTCACCTTTGTCGAGCCCATTGGACTGCTGGCCAGATTGCTGCACAGCCTGTTTCCCCGGTTATTGTTCATGCCCTATCCGATTCGCAACATGGCTCAGCGAGTTTTTGGTGCCTGGATCAAGACCCTGACAGCGATTCTGGCCTATGGATTGATTGCTGTTGTCTCCCTGTTTGGATTTGCTGGAGTATTGGGAGAGCGGATGTTTCCGATATACTCGGTGCTGTTGGCGCTCTACCTTGCTGTCACTTGGTGGGGTGCGGGGCGATTTATCTCCCGCGCACCGGAAAACAAAGTGGAGTCGTTGGGCAGCGGTAGTGTGGTTAAAGTAATTGGTGGTTCAATTTTGATTCCTGTATTACTGACCATGGGGCTTTCCTTTTCGTTTGGGAGTGAAACCAATGCTATCAACGTTTTCGAGACTTGGCAGGCATTTTTGCCTGAATGGCATGCCACGAGTTATATAATTGGCATTTTCATTACAGCCACGCTGAGCTGTCTGCTTCTCATTATGCAGCTGCGAGCGCGCATAGCCAGTGTCAATCCGGTAGCTGAGGTCTCGGAATTGCGGGAAAACTGGCAGGAGTCTGTGCATCCCAACGAGATCTTTATCAATTTGGACAATCTGGTAATGGCTAACCGGCGATACAAAGAGGTGCCTAACCGTGTGTACCGCGAACTTGATCCAAAACTGCAGGAGCAGGTTGATAACAAAGGGGGATTTAAAGGGGAGTTGATCCAGGAGGTTCAGCCCAAAGTCAAGAATCTGGATCTGGGTGGCGCGTTCAACCTGGCGAGAGATCTAAGCCTGATAGCCGGTAATCTTTTATACGTGGTTGGGGGTTTCCTAATCTTCTACCTGACCTATGCCGTGATCGATGTGGTCCAATTTTCCACTACCTTATCGGGCTCCCTCAGATCGATATTGAATAGTGAGCAGGCGGGGGCCTTTCTTGATCTTTTAGCTATAGCTCTCCATCTTCTGTTCCTAGGGTTGTTGAGTAGCATATTCGCTAGGATTCTCAGCAATTCCGCGCATCTCTTTTATGCTGAAATTCAATTTGAATCCTTGCTTGTCTATTTCAAGTGTGAGGGGACTTTCAGTGAATCGAAGATATCCACCGGCACTGGGATTCACGACAGCACCCGTTCTGAGAATATCCTGGTAAGGAGCAGTATCACGCCCTGGGTCATTGTCAGTCGTCTTGTTACCACTACTTTCGCCGCTACCGGTATGCGCAATCTCGAGCATCCCAGACACGTCATGGAGATGCACAAGGCAGACGATGAGTTATTAAGTATTAAGGATGATGTGTTGGGTTTCCTTAAAGATCGGGAATCGATTGCCGCGATTACCAGTCAGCGGGATCTTGGTAATGCCAGCCAGCTTTACCAGCTGAACCAGCAAACACGCGCCATGCCTGCCAGGCATCTGTCACTGCCTCAGGAAGAGGAGGCTGCTGGATACCTGAAGCGGGAGGAGGGTGAACGAAAGGGGGAGCAATCATAGCTGTATATGGAAATATCCACTACTTTGGGGTCCACTACTTTGGGGTCAGAGTAAATTTACTCTGACCCCATCCCACTCATGTAGGTGATGGTTA
>JASFJY010000560.1:0-3196 GCA_050119415.1 Chromatiales bacterium
ACCACCTGGCTCTGTTCGACATTAACCACCGCTTCATCGGTCTGGGGCGCCGACTCTGGCGAAGGCTCCGCGTCGGCTACCACCTGGCTCTGTTCGACATTAACCACCGCTTCTTCGGGCTGGGGTGCCGACTCTAGCGAAGGCTCCGCGTCGGCGATCACCTGGGTCTGTTCGGCATTAACCAACGCTTCATTAGATCGAGGGTCCTGCAGTTGCTGTGCCGCTAGATGGCCCAGCAGTACCACCAGCATGGCCAACACCACACTCAGCATATCGACATAGGTCAGCAGCCAGTTTGATTCCGGCTCGTCCGACTCCCAGGCATACCAGGCGATAGCGTCCAGGGGCAGTGTTTCTGTTGTGGTCTTGGCGTTCATGGCCGTTCAAGCGGGCGGGATCAGGACGAAGTGGCGAATTCGAGGATCGGTTCGGCCTCGGGCATCCTCTGCTGGCGCTCGTTCTCCTGCATCATCTCCCGGATAAGCTCGGCATGTTGCTTCTCAGCCATCAACATCACGGCCTGAAGATAGGCCACGCGCCAAGCCATCTGGCGCCGCCCCCGCTCCTCCAGCTTGCTGGCTACCGGCTTGAGCACCAGATTGCCCAACACCAGACCGTAGACAGTGGTCAACATGGCGAAACCCATGGCAGCGCCGATGGTGCCGAGATCACCGGAACCAAGACCGAACAGCATCTGAATCAGGCCCAGCAAGGTGCCGAGCATGCCGAAGGCCGGGGCGTAACCGCTCATCGCCCGCACCATCTCTGCGGGACGGCGCAGGTAGTTGCGGTCGTCGGCAATCTGCCGCTGCAGGGCGAGATTGATCTGTTCCCGGGGAAAGCCGTCCACCACCAATTGCGCGCCACGACGCAGCAGGGGTTCGCCAATCGTCTCGATCAGTCGCTCGGCCGGCCGGATTTCGCCGCGGCGGAAACAGTTTGCCGCCTGCAGGAAGCGTTGAAAATCATCCTCCACCGACTCGGCCACCTCGGCAGGCCAGAGGCTGGCAATCACATGCCGCCAAAGAACAGCCACAGCCCGCTGCGAATGGCTCATGATGGCGGTCAACAAGGTACCTCCGGCAACCAGTATGAGGCCGGTAATTACAGCGATCAGGCCGGATCCTGGCGCGAACAGCTGCACCAGTACCGAGATCGCCACGCTGAGAGTAAACAGCAAAACCCAGAGTGGTGTGGTCACGAATTGTCTCCTTGGGGTAAATCTGTTTATAAAATATTGCAAATTGCAGGCCAGCCACGCCTCCAATGGGAGAATGACCTGAATCCGTATTCACAAACTGATTCAGAACCTGCCCCGCAAAAACACCCATCAGTGAACCGTCCCTTGTGGGATTCTTCCCGTGATACTTAGGGTTAGCCCGAATATCTCAATGAAACATGCAGATGCGATAATCGAATTATCAACGACCTACAAACATAAAAGATGAATATCTCGATACGTCAATACCGTCCGGAAGATGCTCAGGCTCTGACGGAGATCTTCTACTCTGCGGTGGAATCCCTTGCGGGTGATTGCTACAGTAGAGAGCAGGTACGAGCTTGGGCCCCTTTGCCCATTGACTATGAGAAGTGGCGATTTCGCCTCGAACGGCAGCAGACTTGGGTTGCGGAAGTCCATGGGACTCCGATTGGCTTTATCTCACTGATACCTGACGGCCACATCAGCCTGGCCTACGTCCATATCGCATTCCAAAGGAAGGGAGTTGCCAGCAAGCTCTACACGAGGCTTGAGAGAGAGGCACGTGCGGCCGGCGTGGATATCCTACGCGTCGAGGCATCCCATGCCGCCAGACCTCTGTTCCAGCGCATGGGATTTGACCTTTTGAAGCGCAACCGGATTGAGCGCAACGCCTGCACCCTGGTGAACTGGAGCATGCAAAAATCGATTTAATCGAAAAGCAGGAGGCTTGAAAAAACAGAGTAAAAGATTGAAGTAAAATTGGGACTATTGTATGAAGTACACCATCTCAGCCGCCAAGGATGGAGACTATATCCTTATCGTAGTTCAAGAAGTGATCAACCGTCAGATCGGGATCAAGGTAATACAAGATTCCCATGCTCTGGGAGATCAACTCGGCATTGATAAGTTTCTCATGGACCTCACCGACGCAGTCAATGAAGACTCAACCATCGATCAATACGCTTTCGCCCATACCGATATACCCAGAACCGATGGTTTAAACTACTTTGCCAAAGTCGCCGTGCTGGTCGATCCAGCCGACCATTCACACGACTTCATAGAGACCGTTTTACGCAACGCCGGATTTAATGTCCTGCTGTTCCATGACCGCAAAGAGGCGATGACTTTTCTCAATCTTAAAGCAAACAAACAGCAGCAACAAACTGATTAGGTCCAATAAATCTCTGCTGAATACCTGGCCGGTACATTATCGCCCCGGCTGTACGTATCTGGCCGGTAAGGTGTATTGCGCAACTCGCCTTAGCCGGTGAAACATTCTGATTAACCGCCGGTTCCAGACTCGCCGAAGAGCGGAAAGCCCCGCTCGGTTATTCGATTCCGTACCCTCTCATTCAGCGCCAGCATCGGTACCTCCAGTTCGATCTGCCGGCAGTGCCTGGTCTTGATCTGCATGGCCTCTTGTTGGGATCTACGGGGTCTGGTCGTAAAGCTGCCCTTGGTATCGGTGATCAGCCACTTGTCAAATTGGCGGCTGATATGCAGACGTGGCTCCTTGGTGGCAATCCGCGTGGTCTGCAAAACAGCCCCGTCCATTGTCCGCAGCAGGCGTTGAAGCGCTTTGGGTATTGTTTCATCGTAGAGGCGCCTCACAGAAGCCAAGCTCTGCAGATAGTGTGACTCCTGAACCTGCCCCCGGGTCCAGGCAATACCCTCATATCCCTCACGCGAGGCGTGCAATAGAATCAGCTTGAGAGCCAGACTGACCCACTCCCTGACGAAAGGCGCGGGAGGCAATTTGCCGGGCCAACGGTTCTGATACCCCATGACTGCTCCCGATTGATGCCAGTCGCTTTGAATCTCCTCCACGAACAGCAGACGACGTCCCTGTAGATCGCGACGCTGCTTGGTGCGGTAATGGAGTAGCAGATTGCGTTCGTAATAGTGCTTGTTGTAGTAGGAGATTGGATAGTCGGGCAGGGTCAGCAACCACTCCCGATAGTCGTTGCCGCCACACAGGGTCTTGTGTTCATAACG
>JASFJY010000561.1:0-3196 GCA_050119415.1 Chromatiales bacterium
GGCGGCTCAAAGCACGCTGATTCCCGGCTTCAGTCAACACACGGTCGCTGTCCATGACCCGAACGTAGACCACCCCCGGTGACCGCATCATCTCGCTCACCACCTCATCGAGGGTCGCCAGATCGGAGGAGAGCACGGGATTTTTCGCCATGGCGGCGAACAGGCGTGTAGTAGTCTCGGCGCGTTTGGTCAACTCTTCCTGATTGGAGTGGGTGAGATAGCTTAGGCTGCTCCACACCAACAGCAAGAGTATCGCCCCTTCGATCAGGGCGATGCCAAGAATTGTTTTGAGCCTGAAGCACATTTTTCACACGCTCAGTTGCCGATTGGCAGATCGATGTCGAGCTTTCTCACTTCGTCCCACTGGTGGTCCTCGGCCGCTTCGAATCCTTGCATGTTCAGTGGCGCCAACAGGCCGCCGTCCCGCGCGGAAGAATCCAGGCGAAAGAGTGCGGCGGCAATAGTCTGAACCAGCTGCGGCGCCAAACGTGGATGGGCGGCAATGGCGTGGGAGGTGTAGCCGGGTGTGGTCCACAAAATTCTGAGCTGTTCCCGCACCTCGGGCGCCACACGGTTGAAGGTGCGCATCACACCTCCGCCCGCGGGGTAGAGCCCCTGAGCAACCGCGCGATAGACCGAATCGTGAGACGAAACATATTTGACGGAGAAGGAGATGCCTTGCTGTGTTAGGTGAGACCTGGGCAATACGCTGGCGGCAAAGGCCGCGGGTGACGGGAAAGCCAGTGTCTGGCCCGCCAATTGATCCAATGTTTGCAGCTCGGTCTCTTTCCGGGCCACCAGAATCCCTTTGATCTGCCTGTTCATCTCCTTGGCAAAGACACGGTAGCCGGGCTGCCGGCTGAAGACCGTGTAGTGGTAGGGATTCATGTAGGCAATGTCATACTCTCCCGCTGCCAGACGCTGTTCGAAAGTGGGAATATCGGGTGCGGTACGGAACACGACACGTCTCCCTGTCTGTTCGGAAAGGTAGCGCAGTAACGGATTCCAGGCGCGCACCAACGCGCTTGCCGACTGTTGCGGCACGATGCCGAAGCTGATCGAGGCCGGCTCGGTTTCGGCAAAGGCGCTATCCCAAGTAAATATCAAAAGAATAAAAAGTAAACTCAAATCAACCTTACGTATCGGTTTGTACATAGTCCTGCTTAGCCTCTACTTTATCTTGAAGAATCGCTCGGGCTGCGCTCACCCCGTAACAAGGCAAAAGCAAAATATGCACCAATTCATTACCGGTGAGTAATACGCGAGAAAATCGGCGTAAAAGGGGGGTAAATTTACCCTGCACTTGCCATTTGAATTGCAATTTGCAAAGCAGAATAAAAACCGGACCAACTCCTATTGCTTACCGGATTAGCAATCGGTGCTCTGCGACCATAAATGCCGGTTGGCCCGTATCTTGTCTACTTTTTGGGAAGCTCTGATTGATTCTGTATCGAGGGCGTGGCGAAATGAAATGTTCCGGATCAAGGCGAAAAGCGCACGTAATAGCCCGCTATTGCAAAGCTTTTCAATGCAGAGCCGGGGCATTTCAGCCGTCATGCGCCGATTTACGAATTGATCAGCGGTTCCTTAAGGATAGGTCCAAAACAGGTAACAAAAGATGGCCACAGCCGTTGTTGAACGCCAAGACGATCAGATCGAATCAAGTGATCTCTTTGAAAAAAGTGATAGTCGAAAGAGTCCCCGCTTGTTGGTTGTGGAAGACAGTATCAGCGAACAGATGCGCCTCAAGGCGATGCTGATAAAACTCGACTATGAGGTGGTTCTCGCCAGCGATGGGCAAGAGGCCTTGGCACTGCTGGAGGACACCCCCGTTCAACTCGTCATCAGTGACTGGCGCATGCCAAAGCTGAGCGGAATCGATCTCTGCCGGCGAATCCGCAATACCCCGGAATACGGTGATCCCTATTTTATTTTGCTGACCGGCTGCGACACTCCGTTCGACTTGGTGGCGGGAATGGATGCGGGCGCGGATGACTTTATCGCCAAACCCTTCAACAGCGAAGAGCTGAGAGTCCGCCTGCAGGCGGGGATACGCATCATCGGCCTGCGCAACGCATTGAAACAACGTAACCAGGAGTTAGAGCAAACACTGCACAACGAAACACAAGCCAATCATCGTATCCAACAGGACCTCAATACCGCCGCCGTCATGCAGCAGGCGTTACTGCCCAACGGCGACAGTCCGTTTCCTCAGGTGGAGCTGGCCACGCTTTTTAAACCGGCCACTGTCGTCGCCGGCGATACCTACAACTATTTCAAACTCGATGACCGGCACCTCGGCTTCTACCACCTGGATGTGGCCGGCCACGGTATTGCCTCGGCCATGCTCTCTTTCACCCTGTCGCGGCTGCTCTCCCCTGACATGCTGCAACATGAGCTGCATCTGCCGGACACGCCCACCACGCCCGCCCGCCCCCATGAAGTGGTCGCCGCCCTCAATCAGCGTTTCTTGCACGACGACATCAGCGAGCACTATTTCACCATGATCTATGGCGTGCTCGATGTCAGAACCGGCAAAGGCGAGTTCTGTCAGGCCGGTCATCCCCACCCGCTGCTCTGCCGCGCTGATGGGACGGTGCAACGCCTCGGCGGCGGCGGCTTCCCCGTCGCCATGTTGGCCGAGGCGGTCTACGACAGCACTCCCTTTACCCTGCACCGGGGAGACAGACTCTGGCTCTATTCAGACGGCATCCCGGATTGCAACAACGAGCGGGGCAAGGCGCTGGGAATGGAACAATTCGCAACCCTCATCAAACAGACCGGTAAGTCTGAACTGAACCGGCTCCCTGCCGCCATCAAAAAGATCCTGGCGCACTGGCACGGCGCGGCGGCCCTCGATGATGATATCTCACTGCTGGTGATCGGTTTCAACGCAGAGACAAACGGCTCCACCTCCCCAGTCAAACCGATCAAGTTCAACATCCCGGCCAGTGAAAACGGGGTTGCCGAAGCGACGGCCAAGGCGGGCCAGTACTACCGCCGGCACAACCTGCCCGAAGCGCTCTGTTTCCAGGTCGAAGTGGTGGTGGCCGAAGTGCTTAACAATATCCTTGAACACGCCCTGCAAAGCCGTCCCAAAGGCAACATCGAGCTGATATGCCGCCTGCATGACGGTGAGCTGTTGATCGAGACCATCGACGATGGTTTGCCGCTGCAGTCACTGCCCGGTGATAGT
>JASFJY010000562.1:0-3192 GCA_050119415.1 Chromatiales bacterium
CCCCCTAATAAGTAACAGCTTCTTCTCTTGGTTGACGGGGCTGCGCAGTAGCGCAGCCCTCTTGGGATTTGTCTATCTTTGGATGGCTTGGCACCTCATCAATGTATGAACATCTCTTGATATGTAGTAGTCTGCTACACGCTATCATCCTTAATCATCTATTTGAATATTCATAGGTCATAATTAATCATTACTTTTCGACGATCCGACTTAATCTCGCCTCGCTTGCGTTTCTCATCCAGGCGATTCTGTTGGGACGCACGGGATGGCCTTCGTCTGATCCTTGGCTTTGGCGGTTCAGCTGCACGTCGGATAAGTTCAAACAAACGTTCCTTGGCATCCTGACGATTACGCTCCTGGCTGCGATATCGCCGAGCAGTGATAATCAGCTTGAAATCACGGCTCACCCGATTCCCCGCCAGCCTGATCAATCGTTGTTGAACCGCCTGGCCAAGGCTATGCGCCTGAACAATATCAAATTGCAACTGTATGGCTGTTCGGGTCTTGTTCACATGCTGACCACCAGGCCCTGAGGAGTAGATCGATTTAAACTGCAAGGTCTCTTCATCGATTTCGATAGCTTCAGTAATCCTTATCATTGCCGAACCTCCATATTCAATCGGTACCATCTAGGCTCAGGCGTTTTACGCAGTTTCCGCTTTGCCGCTGTTGACGTGTTGAGCATCCTTGGCGCCTCGTCTGTCAAATCGAAACAGAACTTACGTGGCAGATCAGTGTATAAAGATCTTGGTGGATGGCTATTCCACATTCCTTTGAGGACGTTGCCTGTGTCAAAGGTGTGATAGTAGATTTGTCCAATACCAAGCTCATCGATTATGAATTTAATCGCAGCGCTCAATGCGGCTTCGTCCCACAGGCAATAATAGTCGGCCAGGGAATTGTCCATATACTCACTGATAGCTATCAATAAACGCTTTTTAACCTGTTCCTCTTTGGCATGCCTTATATCGGATAGCTTATCCTCCCACCAGGAACGGGCATCTCGCAGCCAGTCGTTCTGCACCTCCTCGATCAGCACTTCATCAGTATCAAAATCAACATCCATACGAATCCAGGCCATGGTGTTTCGGTAATAGGCCCGCTCGCCCTTCTGCAAAACAGGGTGTCCGTAACAGCTGAAATACCACTCATCTTCCTTAGCCACGTATCTTTCAAAGGCTTGATCGTGTCTGCTATTGAAATTTAACTGCAAAACCAGGTTTGCATTGTTGCGTGAAGTCTGGTTATACCTCGATCTTCCCTCGTTCCAACGTCCGACTGTCAACAGGAAATCCTGTCGCTCTCTTACGTAGACATAGTCAAAGAGTTCTCCGCTGATAAAACCACCGCCGATATTCGCCAGCAGATCTCGAATGGCCGGCTTCTGCAGCAGCTTTCCAAATGGTGAGCGTCGAAGATCGGCGATTTTTCTGCCTTTACCTACATATCGGGACAACAGCATTAATGCATAGTCGTTTCGTGCATAGCGAAAGAGCGTCCTGTCCTTAGGTAGACAGGCAATGATTTCATCAAGTAGTTTTTTGTCCATTGCAGTTACTCTATCTGTAAATTCATCATCAGATCATTCAATGCACTTCCCGAATTACGAAAGAACGCTTTATTTCGGATAATAAAAAACCCCGTTGAACAATGATGCCCAACGGGGTTACCAGTATCTGGATCTTCCATGGAAGGCATCTTTTATGGACCTTCCACGAAAATGTGTTGTGGAAGATCAGTTCATATCACACCGACTATTTTGCTCTGAACCGTGCCCCCCAGTGTCAGGCAATGCTAACACGAGCACATCCACGACCGGGTTGCAGGACGCACAGCACAACAGCCCCTTTGTCAGCAAGACAGATGGAATGGATATGTGCGCATAGGGCGTCATTGAGAGTAAAGTCTCCAGTAATCAGATTTAATGGGCGCTAGTATATAATTAAATTACAAGATTACAAGCAATAATTACAAATATCTTGTATTCTTACAGGACCTATCCCATTGCAGGACATCGGGCATGAGAGAACGAAAAAATCCTACGGCCGTCCAGATCGGTCAACGTATTAAACAGGCAAGAAAAATGGCGGGGATGGTTACTGCGGAAGCCTTGCTGGAACAGATCCCCGAATGGAAGCGATCGAGACTGGGTAACTACGAGGCCGGTATCTCAATGCCCTCTCCTGACGATATTCGAATGCTTGCAGCGGCAACCGGCGCTTCCCCCTGCTGGATCATGTTCGGCGCCGGACCGATCCGGTCAACCGAGCGTGATCTACAGGCAATTCGTCATCAGAACCTGGTTATTATCACCGAAAAGGCAAAAGCAAACCGCAAACTGACTACCCTGCTCAAGGCATTAGGGATCTCACGTAAGAAGCTTGACTCCCACCTCGCCAATCCCTTTCTCCCCCTCACACAGCGCATGATGCGGCGTTGTGAGTTAGTTTTGAAAAAAACAAGCGGCTGGATGGATGAGCAGCATGTTGAAAATGATCCGCTCTGCAGCTCCTTTCCAGATGATATGCGTGAGTTGATGACGCTATATTCCAATCTGAACGAATCCAATCGAAAACTCATGTTACGTCTTGCCCGGTCTATTGAGGTAGATTCCTAACCAAGTCCTCTGTCGGGCAACCGGGCCATTTCTGTACCGAAAAGCATAGTTCAACCGCCGTGCCGGACAACTCGACCAAGCCTGGAAATCTTTTCGTGGTGATTTTTGCTGCGTTTTTTTCGCTTAAGTGGAAATCGCTAATTCCTTACAAATTTCGTCAGTATCGAGTCCCAATAGCTCGCGCATGGAGAAGACCTGTATGGCAATATCTGAGGATAGTCAAGGAATCGATCTATCTGAACTCATCGGCGAGTCGTTCAAATTCGAGCTGTAGGTCGAGTCGTTCGGCCACATAGGCTTCGTTACGCAGCATTGGGCAGCCGATGGAGGCGCAGTTAAGGGCGAAATGGATGCGCGGTTCATCAAAGACACCGAAGGCGCGAATCATATCCTGCTCCAGGTTGTCGAGATGGCGCCGCTCACCCAGCAGGGTGAAAAAGCGCCGTTTCCAGGGCGAGCGAAAGAGCCCGCCGAGCTCCTTGATAGATTCGATCCCGGGGTATTTGGTCAGAATCAGCTCGATGGTGAAGGCATTGTAGGGGTTTTTGGCCCAAACCGCCGAAAATATGCAGTAG
>JASFJY010000563.1:0-3172 GCA_050119415.1 Chromatiales bacterium
TACCGTTGGAGTTGGCTCAGTTGTTGACTCGGTATCCGATGCCGTGGGTGTTGCTGTAGCAGATTCGGAGTTACCGACTACGCCATCACCATAGGTATATTTGATCCAATACCAGTACTGGGTTCCGTTGACCACATCCTCGTCGGTAAAGCTGCCTGCGCCAACGGAAACAGACGCTAACCGATCGCGGCCACTAGAATTGGAATCGGTATCCCGCATTACCTGCACTTTAGTTAGAGTTCCTGATACATCCCAGGTAAGATAGACCTTGCCATCACCACCCTCGGCTTTGAGGCTTACGGTGGGCTCTTGCGAAGCATCAGCGGACGACTCATCGGACGACTCATCGGACGACTCAATGCTCGAGACAGTCTTGCTGATAGAGCACTCCTTAACTTTTTTCCACGGAATCGGATCGGTACCGAAAGTATCTACATTACAGACAAAAGAGCCACTTAGCACCTTATAGACAAACCGATCAGACGCACCGAAGGCCACATTGGTGCTGCTGTCAACTGAACAGGTCTGACCGATTTTGCAGATGGTCTTAAAACCATCCGGACGGTTGGTTGCCGCACTGACACTTCCTGCCAGTAAAAACAATATTAAGCCTAGCTTGATAAATTTCAATTTATTACTCCATACAATTCTTTTTGTATAGTTCCATATACTAAAAGAATTAAGTGTGACTATTTTGGACCCGTTCCCTGATCCACGGTGTTCGGCTTCTCATCAGCCTACACCAGGGGGTATAGAGGTAGAGATCGACGTCGCCAAACCTCTACCTGCCGGTATCCGTATCAAAGCCCTCAGCGGAAATACCTGAACTGCGATTCGATGAATTATCGCATTGATTAAACCATTAACAATATCCCAATGCGGCTTGGTCGCATTCTCGAAATAGTTGTCTTCGACAATATCGAAGGCTCCCTTGCTGGCGTTCTCCAGCTTCCACTACTGATACCGACGGCATTACTGCAACCATACTTTATGATGCCGAAATAGTGGTCACTTACAAGCCCATCGGCACAGTTTGAAGCGATGTCCATGCTGAAGATGGCACATAGCGTAAAAGCCTGTTGACACTCAATAGCGTCGATGCTTTCACAATCACTTATCATCCCTGTTATCTAACTCAGGCATTGAACTGTGTGTTGATGAGTTTGCTCTTCTATCAGTCTGTTCGCTGCGGCAAGCCCACCCTACCATTTTATAGTAGGGTGGCATAGCTTGCCGACGAACAGTTCACCTTTCACTTAATAAATTATTGTCTGAGACAATTATATGCTTTCATGAATATCCACTCAAATTTCTATTCCACCAGGGGCGGATAGGCATTTTCCACCAACATGCGGAACTGCTCTGAAAACCAGCGGCCGGCATGGGGTGCACCTGACATAGCATTTGTCGAATAGCTCGAATTGTAGGTACTCATGGCATCGGGATCGCACATGGAGTCAAACTTTTTGTTGGGATCATTGGCATCCACGATTCCCTCGGAACTGACACCGTCGGATTCACCCGCTGGCTTTGCCCAGACATAGGCATCAATACCCGAGACCGGTGCGACTGTGGGCCGTTCGCCAATACCCGCACCTTGCTGGTTACACCATCCTCCACGATGGGGCCGCTGGTCGATGCGCGATTCATCCACATACGCGTTTAGATCAGTTGAGCTGCTAACGCTAGCAGGTCGATCCGATCCTCCCCAGCCGTTACGCGATGTATCGATCAGCATGCCGATGGAGCTGGGCAGGCCGGCGTTGATGAATGCCGAGCGTAGCGCTGTGGCAAAATCCTTTTCATCAAAGTTGGGATTCCACTCAAAAAAGTCTGAGGATTTAATTGCCATTCCGCCTACATTCAGATTGGCATCAGGAAGATAGATCTCCTCGAGGGGTGTGTAGTTGGCCGTGTTGGTGATAAAACCATCGATACTGTTCACGCCATCGGCCGTACCTTGCAGCATGCTCATATACAACTGCACCGCACCGGAAAAATTATCATCCCAACCCAGCCAGCCGGAATGGGCTATGTCTAAATAGATATAGACATTATCGATGGGGTGAAGCTGATCAATGGCATAACGAACCCCATCAACATAGCCACCGCTAGTGTTGGCTTCCGCACAGGAGGCGATGTCCAGATTGGTCACCAGGTTGGGTAGACTATCCGGCTCCACCAGTGCGACGATCCGCAAGCTGCTGTATTTGGAATCAGACAAAATCTCCACAATGGGGTCGATATATTGCGTCTTATAGAGATTCATTCCGTCCTCGGCAATAAGCAGTTCACCGTTAGAAGCAGACGCAGCACAGTCCCGATTGGGCAGATCATAGATCACAACCATGATCGTTAATGGGGTTGTGCCACTTTGCTGCTCCAGGGCTTCGTCGAGATGGGCGCGTAAGCCCATGGCATCGGCACTGCCTTCGATGGCAGCGATACGATCCATCCAGACCGCCGTACTATAGTTGGCCACCTTGGCCATACCGTCCCCCAGTGATCCGCCCACCGCTTCTGCTTCGGCAAGCACTTTTGCGCTGTAATCTGGATTGATATAGGCGTCAGCCCCAGCAAACGGATTATCCACATGTTCCACAGTCGTCGGCACCGTCGTCGGCACCGTGGTCGGCACCGTGGTCGGCACCGTGGTCGGCACCGTGGTCGGCACCGTGGTCGGCACCGTCGTCGGCACCGTGGTCGGCACCGTCGTCGGCACCGTGGTCGGCACCGTGGTCGGCACCGTCGTCGGTACCGTGGTCGGTACCGTGGTCGGTACCGTGGTCGGTACCGTGGTCGGCACCGTGGTCGGTACCGTGGTCGGCACCGTGGTCGGGACCGTGGTCGGTTCCGTGGTCGGGACCGTGGTCGGGACCGTGGTCGGGACCGTGGTCGGGGCCGTGGTCGGGGCCGTGGTCGGGGCCGTGGTCGGGGCCGTGGTCGGGGCCGTGGTCGGTTCCGTGGTCGGTTCCGTGGTCTGTTCCAAGCCTTCCCATAAACGCTCTAGCAATTCCATCTTACGGCTGTCGATTTCAGTCCAGGTTCCCCAGCCTTCCTCATTCGAACCAGCCACATAGGTCGTACCGTACAAACCTCCCGTATCGGCAGATTCCGGATTGATTGACCAGTAGCAACCATTGATATCGTTCTCGATTGCGTAATCAACCAA
>JASFJY010000564.1:0-3161 GCA_050119415.1 Chromatiales bacterium
ACAATAGGACAACCAGTGCGCCGAGCTAAATCGGTAAAAGACAAAATAAATGCTTTCTATAACTATCTATTCGTGTCAGACTCACTACTGTCTCACCTATTTGGCTTGGTAATTTTGTTACCCTTATTGTAGAGAGTTTTCAGAGCACCGATCAGGTTAAGATGTTTCCCGACTATGCCCGGATATCGCGGGCTCACCTCAGCTTCGAGCCGTGGTCGGTGGAGAACGGCTTGATGACCCTGCCCCTTAAATTGAAGCGAGGTAAAGTTAGGGTGAATTTGGCATAACCGGTTGCAAAGCTCTATGAAGTAAATTAGGGGGGGGGAATGCATATGTACTGAATTCGTCGAGACGGCCGAAAGGCAGCTTGCACAAGTGGTATAAAGCGAAAACGCACACCAAGCATGAGTGAATTGTACGAAAATAATTCAGTAATGCGACTTGGGAACGCACCTGGTGCCGCGCTGATTGGCATTCATGTGCGAGCGACATTTGAGTCGCTGGTACTGATGCATGCCGAAGATTTGATGTTTTGCTCGAGATTTCTGTTCGCAGTACCAGAACGGGCACATGAACAGGCTTCCCTGCCGTAGGATAGATGGACGGGTCGAGCCAAAGGCTGCCGTATCCGAAGGGGAAGAGTCAATGCGGCTGCGGTTTGCAGCGAAAGACCAGCCGGTGCACCGGGTGGTCTTTCGAGTCATTCTGTACGGGCGGATCATAATGAAGCAGAAAGCAGTTTATGGAAGTTGTGGCGCCTCTAGCTGTTGCCGGCACGGTGTTTAGTTTGGTCGGTAGTGCCAGCTTTACCGACCTGGGGGCCATCGACGGTAGTAGTGGCGGAGATGCCGGTTCCAGCGCTTTTGCCCCCCCTGTCTCTGCTACGCCTATGAGCTTAATGAGAGCCTGTAGATCGGTATAGGCATAGGCGCGCCTTTCGGTCTCGTCGGAGAATGACGCAGGGGCAAGGATTTGCCCTGCGCGACCATCACATCGCTGAACTCGGGGTAGTGTAGGACCACAAGAATGTCTACTCAGGTCTATGAAGATGATGATTTAAGACATGTCGAGCACCTTGGGCGAATGCATTGACTACGACTGACGTGTGATTTTCACCTTCAAATGTTCGTATTTTAAGATCTAGTTTTTTATAGTTCCTCGACGCTATGATTGAGCTGAACGTCTTAACATATCCGAATACAATTCCGTATGGATCTTCATCAGTGCCTGCAGATATAAAAACCTTTTTTTGCAATTTTCTATGTTGTTCAAAAAATGCTTGTTCATAACTATGAAGAACTTTATCGTCCCAATAAATAGATGGACTCGAAGCGATATAGTTGTCGAAGATCTGTGGTTGAGTAAATAAAATATACAGTGTTAGAAGGCCACCTAAAGAGTGCCCGCCGAATGTCTCATTATTATCATCAGTATTATAATTATCGCGTATGTATGGTTTAAGCTCAGAAAGAACAAAGTCAATAAACAAGTCTGCATTGCCGCCTATTGTGCCAACATTCTCATCAAAGGCCTCTGTCGGCGTGTAGTAATTCAAACGCATCAACTCATTTATCTCAAAGGGAACAAGAAAGTCAAATGCAACCGTAATTATATTTGGTATGAGACCTGGTGATGACTCGCCAAATCCGAAAGTTTGCTGGTAATTGTTGTTAGAAATCATCAAACCAAAGTTAAATGCATCAGTTATGTACATTACTGGATATTTCTGATCACTGTTATGCGGGTCATAGCCATACGGCAGGGTAACTTCAACGAGCATATCAAGGCCAAGGACCTCTGATTCTATTTTAACTGCATGAATATTTGGCCGAATAATTGGCATTTCCTCAATTTTCGGCCTTGAGTAAGCTGTATTTAACAGACAGATCAAACATATCGCTATCACTATTTGAACATAGTTGATACGAATCATTGTTAATCTCCCTTTAGACGTAATTCCATTACTGTTTTCAAGCGACTGCGTGAAAGAAAGTATAGGAAGAATAAACCCACCACCCCCGCATATCAATGTAGAAAACCGGTTACAAGATATTCCAGAAACAACATATGGAAATGCACATTCAGATTTAACGCCCTACCGAATCGCTGGTTCAGCGTCAGCGCACCGGTTTCCGCGATCTTTCGGGCAAAACCTGACTTCTTGATCAAGTGGGAAGATATAGCCCGGTAAACGATCCCAAGCACCCAGCGCATGATCTCGGGCCGGCTGGCAAATAGGAAATGCAGTTGGAACGTGAAACTCAACGGTCCCGCTGCCGAAGAATATGAGCGGATCGACACCAAGATCACCCGCCGCTTAGCCCAGCGCACCATCGCGCTACGACGCCCGATTTACGATGCCCAACTGCGCCACGTTCTGCAAAGCCAGGTTTTGGCAATGGACGAGACGCCGCACAAGGCAGGACGCAAAGGCAAGAGAAAACTCAATACGGTGCGGATCAAATGGCCGACGATATGAGTAGACGGATTTTTCAAGAGCGACTGAAACTAAGGTAACATAGGATAAAACAGTGGGAGTCCCTCTTGTCCTACATCTAGCGCAAGTATCGCCCAATGTTCTGGATTATCGCTAAACAATGCATGGTTAGTGATAAGAAGTTCTTTCCCTCGGAAGGCCACTGAAGCGGGACCATCGAGGGGAATCCCTCTATTAACTGATTTTTCCGGAAGCCGCTGAACGACTTTCCCAAGTTCTGGATCAACCACGTGTATCTGGCGAACTAGCGGATTTGAAATCGGCAGATAAATCTTGCCATCCAAACCGATGGCCATTCCATCGCCAATCCCAAAGGTCGATACCTTATTAAGTTTGCCAGGAGAACCATCCGCAAGCACAGGAATTCGATAGACAACTCCTCGTCCAATCGTGCTTATGTCGATTTGGCTTGAATAGGTCAGAACAAATACCAACCTGCCTTCGGCATCAAACTGCATTCCGTTCAAGCTGTAGTGAGAACCAAACAGTTCGCTCGAAAACCATGGTTCGGCGACTCCACCCCCCGGAGGAATGGTCCAGATATAACCCTGATTGATGTCTGAGACAAACAGCGTTCCGTCGGGTGCGAACGTACCCCAATTGGGCCAAGCCTGCCTGTCATACAGAGTGGGTTCGCAATCAAGGTTGGATGGATGTCCCCAGG
>JASFJY010000565.1:0-3161 GCA_050119415.1 Chromatiales bacterium
TGCACAGACAGATCAGTCTCTGGTGTTTGCGAGCGTATTTTCCTCGTAGTTGAGTCTGTTGCTTGAGTCAGACAGTCATCGTAACAGGCAAAAGCCCCGTTATTCACATAGCGAATCTAGCTGAACGGGGGGGGCAATTGGCAAGTCAGCGTAGCGTCCAACCAGGGTGATGCCAAGCTCGTCAAAGAGCAACACATCGATTTGCTTAACTAGTTCAATCGATGAGTTCTCCAGCCTACGTCTTGCCTGTTTCAACGACAAGGGTATCGTGAAATGCACATGACCTCCCTGGCTCACCTTTGTTGCGGAGAGTTCCAGGTCCTGTCCGTTCGCACCAGCCAGAAACATTGACAGGGTGTAGCTGCCGGGCATCCCTGTGTATAGATCCACCTGGAACTCTATCGTCTTGATACAGTCGCCCCTGGCATAGAGGGGGCTCGCCTCTATACGTTGCAGAGAGATAAGGCCGGATGAGACCTCAACGGAGGTTTCCGCTGTTTTTAGAACCTTACTCTTGTCTGTGGCAAACTCGATATCCGTGGAGAAACGATAGGTACCTGGCTTAGATGGCGTGTAGGTAGCCAGATGGTTACCTGCCTCTGTGGTCAGCAGAATACCTGATGGGGCGGTTGCGGACTCTCTCGCTATCAGTGGCGTGTCGATCAATACCCCATCAAGCATAATGTGAATGCGCGGGGAGAGACCGGTCAAGTGTTGTCCATTGTCAGAGGCCAGCACGTTTAAGGTGATCGGTTGCCCAACTGTTGGCCGCTCAGCATGGCTGATAATACTGAGTAAAAAACGTTCATACAGGCTAACAGTCACTGTGGCGACCTCATCGCCCTTCGCCGGCGGATGGGTAAGATGTAGTCGCCACCTGCCCGCTTGCGGATCCGGCAACTCTGGGAGAATCAGCAGGTCGCCGAGTTCGGTCTGTTGAGTGATTTTCCGCTGTTGAATGATGATTCCTGGATCGCTGCTTGAAACGGCAATCCGGCCTGAGGGATCGATCAGTGACGCCTTGGTTCCTGGTAGTTGAGCCCGAAGTTGTACCTGGAGCCTGCCAGTGGAAACGGTTATCTCAAAGGGAATCTCAGTGACAGTGGATTCCCGTTGTAACGGCTCCTGAAAGAGGGCGGGCTCATTCAACATGATTTGATTACCTGCTTGGATGGCTGGCGCGGCTGCTAAAACGGCAGCTACCAGAAGCGCGCTGGAAGTGACTCTTTTACAGCATTGCCGTAAAGACAGCCGAACAGAGTGTTCGGGGTGTGTTTTGTTCTCCTCTGGTGCACGCATACGCACTCCTTTCAAAGCGGCTTGAATTTTGGATGACTGAAACGAATCAGGCAGGTTTAACTGGCGTGCTTTGGGATTCCATCAACGGTCTCCTTGCGTTGGCGGGCATGATGTTAACCTGAGGCAGGTTCACTGCCTTCTCAGTTTATTCCAAGACAGTATACCAGGGATACTGTCACCCCTGGAGTGGGTTAACACCTGGTCGAGCAGCTGCTCGATGATTTTTTATCCTCCCGTCGTTCTCCCTTAATTTGATTCATCGTTTAATAAAGTACGCTTTTTGTACCCGCGCTCGTCGCAAATAAAAGCATGTCTGACAAGAGTCAACTTAGTACTGCATTTTGGACAAGCGGGAAGTCCGACAGGTTTGCGATTTTCTGAATCACAAGAAAGTTGCGTGAGTATAATTTGATCAAGAATTTGCCGACTGCCCAAGATAATTTACGACATATTCCTGAGCTTGAACCCGATGCCCCTGTCCGCTCCAGACTTCATGGATATAGCGCTCTGCATCGTGCAGCGACTGGGGACGGAACACATTGCGTTCGCCGATCTCGCCGGCCAGCCACGCCACATGCTGACGCAGACGATCTTCCAGAGTGATGTCACGCACCGATGTCATGTGTAATTCCCGCCCTGTTCAACGACTCGCCGATACAACCAGGCAGATTCCGCCTCGAGCACCGGCAAGGACTCGGGCAGTGTTTCGCGCACGCCCAGCAGCAGGAGTCCGCCAGGCACCAGGATATGCGCAAGACGTTGTGCAATCTCAACCTGCAACGCCGGTATAAAATAGGTGAACACCAGGTTGCGACAAAGAATCAGGTCGAAATCGCCATCAACGGATTGCTGACGGATATCCTGCTCGGCAAATCTTACCCCCGCCCGTATTTTTGATTGAAGACAAAATTCATCATTTCGAATCTCAAATGCAAGCCGCCAGGACGCAGGCAGTTCACGCAAGCTGCTCGCAGGATAACAGGCCCTACGGGCCCGCCCCAACAGGTGGGGATCGCTGTCGGTAGCGACGATTTCCACCGGACTGTGCGATACCGCCTGGGTGAACGCGCACATAAGGGCCAGGGTATAGGGCTCCTCGCCGCTGGCGCAACCGATACTCCAGATGCGCAGCAGCTGTCTACCCTGGGCCAAAACCTGCGCTTGTAGACAAGGCAGGAGTTCATGCTCGAGGCTTTGGAAGACCCCCTTGTCGCGATAGAAACGCGAAATGCTGATACGACAGAGCCGATCGAGCACCGCCCACTCCGCCTGGGCCTCGCCTCCGGCAAGCAGGCTTCGGTATTGAGCCACATTGTCCAACTGCAATCCGCTAAGGCGGTGCTGCAGACGCCGGCAGACCTGCCGGCGTACGCGGCGAAAGCCCCGCCAACGCATGCCGAGTCTTGGCAGCGCCCATTGCAGAAAGCGCACGCAATCTGAGTCATTCAATCGAACCACCTCACGCCGTATGGATGGTTGTTGTTCAACCGCCAGGCCATCAACAGCGACTTCGAATCGATAACAATCGACTAAAAGAGGAGATGGCATGCAGGATCGACCGTTTCAGATCGGTGTCGAATGCTATGCCGGATATCGCGGCGAGGAGACGCCAAGCCTTCTGCGTATTGGTGAACGTGAAGTGGTAGTCGACGTCCTCGACCGCTGGCTGGGCCGCTGATTTTGCCGAGCCCGTAAACGAAAAAACCCACCAGTGGGTGGGTCTTCCGAATCAAGCTAAACATGAGCTGCCGTGCTGTAACTGCTTGATCTATATGGCGGTGGGCCAGGGATTCGAACCCCGGAAGGGCGTTAACCCTTGCTGGTTTTCAAGACCAGTGCATTCAACCGCTCTGCCAGCCCAC
>JASFJY010000566.1:0-3150 GCA_050119415.1 Chromatiales bacterium
TTACCTCCGCACGGTCGACGGCGGAGAGGGGACGCTTCTCGATCTGGATCTCCTGCTTCTGCAGCGTGGCCAGCGTGGGCTCATTGTCGTCACGGTCGAACAGGCCGGCGCAGCCGGTGAGTTGGCTGACAGCGAGTGGGATGATGAGAAAACGCCTCATTGCTCAACGCCCTCCTGCTTGCGCTCGCTGCTGCTGTCGAGCAGACTGGCAACGCCGAAACGGGCTTGGACCAGATAGTCATGCAGCAGGATTTTACGCTGTTCGAGGACCTCCACCGCCATCTGCTGCAGCAGTTCCCCCTCCTGGCGGCGCAGTTTCGCTACTCGCTGCAACAATGCAGGAATATCGGCTTCCAGGATTTCGATGCGCCGGGTGTAGCCGCTAAGCCGGCCCGTTGTCTCTTGTCGCACGCGTGTCAGATCGGCCTCCAGCTTGCGGCTCTCTTGCAATGCCTGATCCAGCCCGGTCATCTGTTTTTTTAGGTTCCAGGTCCGTTGCGGATGTTCGCTCACACTGCGCCAGATCAGGATGCCCCGCATCAGGCGGGCGACCTCGCGCTGGTCCTGCAGTCGGCCGCCGGTTTCGTGCTGTGCAATCAGCCTGTCGATGCGGTCGAGGCTGGCCAGCCAGCGCTTCTCGTCGGTGGTGCTCAGGACAAAGGGGGGTTCTTCCGCTGAGATGGCGCGCTCATACTGTGCTTGCAGCGCCTCACGCTCCTGTTCCATCGCCCGCAGGCTGCTACCTGCCAGATAGGCATCGACCTTGGGCGCCCGCTCCGCATAGGCCTCCCGCTGAACCGCCAACATCTCCCGGTAACTGGTAATCTTCTCCTGCCACTGATGGAGGTTTCTCTCCAGTTGGCGCAGATCGCGATAGTCTTGCAGGCGTTCGATGAACTCGTTCTTACTGAGTAGAACCGGCAGTTGGGTCTTGAGGGCCAGCAGCTTGGGGGATGGCTCTGCTGTGTCCGGTGCCTTCAGCAGGATGTTGGGGAAGTTGCTCTGTTGCACTTGGCCAACGACGCCGTCAAGAACCTTTATCGCAGCATCATAGCGGGCGATGGCATCACGGTAGCCTTGCAGTGACTGCTGCTCGGCCCCCAGTTGCGCCAATGCATAGGGGATTGCCAGCTGTACTTCGAGGACCGCCGCTTGGTTGCTGGTACGCTCGGCGAGCAACTGCCAGGGGACCAGGGCCTGGGCCGGCTGATTCATCATCAGTGAGGCCCAGCCGCTGCCGAGCAGGGCCTGGCTGCTGGCTGGTCCGTTGAGCCGCACGCGCTGGAACGCCTTGAGCGCACCTTCGGGCTGTTGCGTTTCCAGCAGCAGATAGCCGAGCACCAGGTTGGCGCGGTCGCGGATCGAGCGCATCTCGTTCGTATCGGATTTGCGGGTGCCGATCTTCTGCAACAGCGCTATACCCTGTGCCTGGTCGCCGCTACGTAGCAAAGCGATGGCTTGGTTGAATTCACCATACTGGGACCAATCACTCTCCTTGGACAGCCCTGAGAGGGTCTCTGCCGCCTGTCTGTCCTCGGAATCCAGCATCTGCAGCAGGCCCATGAGAGTGATGCGCTCGTCGCGGGCTTGAGGCTTGAGGGCCTCGTCGGCCTTGTTCAGGGCCTGTTTGGCGGCCTGATGATCGCTGCGACGATGGCGCGACTTGGCCAGCTGCAGCCAGGCGCGGCTCTGCAATTGCGGGGTGGCGGAGCGCTGTAGTACCCGTTCGAAAAGCACTTCAGCGGTATCGGGCATGCCATAAGCCAGGTAGAGTCCGCCGAGCAGCAGCTCGGGTTCGTCATCGTAGACTTGCATCTGTCCCCGCTTGCGCGCGGCCTGGAGATGGACGATGGCCTGGAAATAGTTCTCCTGATAGAGCTGATAGAGGACTTCGCCGTAGTGGAGGTCTTTCAGCGCCTGTGGCTCTCCGGTCTTTGTCTCTGCGTGAGCGCAGAGGGTGAGGCTGAGCGAGGCGGTCAGAAGCAGTCGGCAGAGCGGTTGGAATCGCAAGGAGTCACTCCCACTCACGGACCTCGAAGTCCGGCTGCTGCATGGCGACGCTGTCGACGATTTTCAATTCCAGATATTTCGGGCCGATGCCTTTGGTGAATTTAACCGTGGCACCGCGTTTGTAGTCTCTTCCCTGGGGACCGACACCGGTGAAGAAAGCGATCAATTCATGCTCACCCGATTTGAGATTACCCAGATAGAGCCGCTGTACACCACCGCGTTGCAGGGCTTTGAGTTCGCGCTCGGTGTAGAGATAGTTGGTAAGTTCTTTGTTGTCGATCTGCAGCTGCACCGAATCAAGCTTGAAGTAGTTGCCGATATCCAACGAGAGGAAGACCGAAACCTGGGTATTGCCGGGAAAGAGCATCTCCTCTTCAAGGATGAAGAGTTCACGATTGAGTTCCAGCACAGCACTTTTCAGCTCCTGGACCTGTTGATCGAGGGCCTTTTCCTGAGTGGCATCGGATTCGGCAATAGCGAGTGGCATGGCGAGAATGAAAACGAGGGAGAGGAGGGTATGGATGAAGATCTTCAAGTTTGTAGTCCCTGTTTTTTATGGCCTACGGCGAACCCATAAAACTATATGCATTAATAAGTTGCGTTTGCGATGATAGTCACAGCTTGACTTTAGGAATAGGCTCTATTTTCCTAACATCGCATCATATCGGAAGTGGATTCCCATCGCCAAAGAACTTGATACTTTTCGGCGGGGTGAAGAGGCCATAATGTGTAGTACTGCTTGGATGGCAGGTAATCTCTGGAAAGGTTGTTTGGCGGATTGTCCGCGTTAGTCGGGGAAGGCGTGATTTAGCGACCTTCCTTGCCGCGACAAGTATAACGCACCCTGAGATAAAACACTGCGGGGGCGCGTTCAGCATAAGTCGTTTACACTTTGGCCTGTCTTTGTAAAGTCATAATGAAATATTCAGGCTAGCGATAAAGTATCTAATGAACGACCACAAAAGATACATGCAATCAGCTCATCGACTTGCCAGGTTTCAGGCGGTTGCCGCGGCGCTTTATCGCGGTTTGGTAAGTCTGGGGGGGTGCCTGGGGTCGACACTGATGTTGGCCGGACCGGCCCTTGCGCAGGATCATCTGCTGAAGGAACCTTTCAACGTCAGAAACCAGAATCCTTTC
>JASFJY010000567.1:0-3147 GCA_050119415.1 Chromatiales bacterium
TTGCGATGACGCTGAAATCTTCGGGATGCAATAGAATCTCTTGCAGGAAGGCGTCGGCGATGACGTCCTTCACCAGGATGTCTCGACCGGTTTTGGGATTGGCAACATGGCACCAGGGGCCGCCATCGACAGGCTCGGCCTCGAACTCCTGCATAGCCACTTCATAGCCCCAATTTTTAAACGAACCCTCGGTGTACTTCATAATATTGCCCTTGTGCACCAAGGTCAGCGAATCGCGGTCGTTGTCGATTGCATATTGCAGTGCGCGGCGTACCAGGCGTTTGCTACCCTCTTCGGAAACCGGCTTGATACCGATGCTGGAACTGAGCGGAAAGCGAATCTTGTTGACGCCCATCTCTTCCTGCAGAAAGCGCACCACCTTCTGCACCTCGGGCGTACCCGCCTGCCATTCAATACCGGCGTAGATATCCTCTGTATTCTCCCGAAAAATCACCATGTCGGTCTTTTCGGGATGCTTCAGGGGACTGGGCGTACCGCTGAAGTAACGCACCGGGCGAATGCAGATATAGAGATCAAGCACCTGGCGCATCGCCACGTTCAACGAGCGAATACCGCCGCCAACCGGGGTAGTCAGCGGTCCCTTGATGGATATCGAAAACGCCTTCAAAGCCTGAATCGTCTCGTCGGGCAACCATATACCCTCGCCATAGATCCGATTCGCCTTCTCACCGGCGTAGATCTCCATCCAATGGATTTTTCTCTTCGATCCATATGCGAACTCGACAGCCGCATCGACCACGGCTTGCATAACCGGTGTGATATCGGCACCGATACCATCGCCCTCAATGAAGGGAATTATCGGATTGTCGGGCACCATCAGCTTGGCATCATCCGCCACCCTAATGACGCTTCCTCCCTCGGGAATGTTTAGCTTGTCAGAGAACATCGATCAGTCACCTCAGGCAAAAAATGCTATAGCCTATCCTAGCTCGATAATTGCTTAAACCTTGCTGCGGTGCAATACCATTAACTCCTGCCGCCAAATCCCGCATAATAGTGTGTTTCCAGCCCTCGGCAATTCATGTTCATGCTGATTTTGTTCAACAAACCCTATGGTGTATTGACCCAGTTCACCGACGCGCAGGACCGGCCCACCCTGGCCGACTATATTCCGTTGCAGGGTGTCTACGCCGCCGGCCGACTCGACAAGGATAGCGAAGGCCTGTTATTGCTGACCGATGACGGCCCCCTGCAACACCGCCTAACCGATCCGCGGCACAAGGCCTGGAAGACCTATTGGGTGCAGGTCGAAGGCGAGATTGACGACCAGGCGCTACAGCGGCTGCGCGATGGCGTTCAACTCAAGGACGGGGAGACAAGGCCAGCGAGAGCGAAACACTTGGCAGCGCCGCAGATCTGGCCCCGGGATCCGCCCATCCGCTATCGTGCCGCCATCCCCACCAGTTGGTTGGAGTTCTCCCTGCGCGAGGGACGCAACCGACAGGTAAGACGCATGACAGCCGCCGTAGGCTTTCCCACCCTGCGTCTGATTCGTGTCGCCGTCGGTCCCTGGAGACTGGATCGGCTGCAGCCCGGCGAATGGCGGCAATGTGACCGGCAAAAAGAAGGGGCGCCGCCGAGCGTGAAAAGAATACCGAGACGAAGCAGACATGCCTGAACCTGGCCGTATCATCGTTGGTCTATCCGGTGGTGTTGACTCCTCTGTGGCCGCTCTTCTGCTGCAACGGCAGGGCTACCTGGTCGAAGGCCTCTTCATGAAGAACTGGGAGGAGGACGATACCAAGGAGTACTGCTCAGCGGCCGAGGATCTGTACGATGCCCAGGTCGTTGCCGATCAGCTGGCGATCCCTCTGCATAAGGTGAACTTCGCCAGTGAATATTGGGACCGTGTGTTCAGCTATTTCCTGGATGAATATCGGGCAGGCCGCACCCCCAATCCCGATGTCCTCTGTAATCGGGAAATCAAATTCCGTGCCTTTCTCGACTTCGCCCGCGAACAGTTAGCGGCCAGCCAGATCGCCACCGGCCACTATGCCGCGCTGAAGCGCCGCGACGGAATTCAGCAACTGATCCGGGCTGAGGACGAAGAGAAAGATCAGACCTATTTTCTCTATATGTTGAACCAATCCCAGCTGCACCACACGCGTTTCCCCCTCGGCGACTTGAAAAAACAGCAGGTCCGCGAAATCGCCCGGCAGGCAGGCTTTCCCAATCACAAGAAGAAGGACAGCACTGGCATCTGCTTTATCGGCGAGCGTAAATTCCGCGACTTTCTGCAACGCTACCTGCCGGCGCAGCCGGGCGATATCGTCACACCCCAGGGCGAGGTCGTCGGCCGGCACCAGGGACTGATGTACTATACCCTGGGACAGCGGCAGGGATTGGGCATCGGCGGCAGGCAGGATGCGCTCGAAGCGCCCTGGTATGCCGTCGGCAAGGATCTCGATCACAACCATCTGATCGCCGCCCAGGGGCATGATCACCCCCTGCTTCTCAGCACGACATTGGAGGCCGATCAACTCCACTGGGTTGCTGGCGATGCGCCTGCACTGCCATTGGCCTGTCAGGCACGCATCCGCCATCGGCAGCCGCTGCAGGCATGCCAGATCCTGCCGGCAGACGACGGACACTGCCGGGTGGTATTCGAGCAGCCCCAGCGTGCGATTACCCCCGGGCAAGCGGTCGTCTTCTATCAGCATAGAGAGTGCCTCGGCGGCGGCACCATCAAAATTAAAATATAACCATGAACTACAGTGACGAAGACCGGGCCATCGCCCTGGCGGGCCTCTTTCAGGCTTGTCATCTCGTGCAACAGGTGGCGCACAGAGGATTGGCTGACGCAGAGACCCTGAACGCCAATATCAACAGCCTGTTCCAGATCGATACCGAAACCGTGCTAGACGCCTTCGGAGGATTACCGCAGATCGCTCCGGGTCTGCGCCTGGCCTACCGACAATTGAGCGGTGCCGAACCGCGAGACAACGAACTGACCCGCTATCTGCTCAGCCTGATCCAGCTGGAGCGCAAACTCAGCAGGCATCCGGAACATCTGCAGCGTATCAGTCAGGGCATCAAGACCACAGCCGAGCGGCTCGCCCACTTCCCGCTGACCCATAGCAACATCCTCGCCGCGCTCGCCGATATCTACACCGAGAATCTGAGCAC
>JASFJY010000568.1:0-3141 GCA_050119415.1 Chromatiales bacterium
AGTGCGCTGAGCGCAGGGCCTGTTTGATTTCAGCGTGAACGAATCAAACAGCACCATTCACCATGCAAAATTCGCGGAGGTAAAAAGTGGCAATTGAATTGACAGAGAGTGCCGCACGGCATGTGCGGAAGATGATGAGCAACAGACCGGAGAGTATCGGACTGCGGCTGGGCATCAGGAAGAGCGGCTGCACTGGCTTCGCCTATAAAGTCGATTATGCCGATGCAGTTACCGAGGGCGATCGGGTCTTCGAATCCCATGGGGTAAAGTTGGTGGTCGATAGTGACAGCCTGCCCGTGCTGGATGGCATGACGGTCGACTTTGTGAAGACCAACATCCTCAATGAGGGATTCGATTTCATCAATCCCAACATCAAGGAGATGTGTGGCTGTGGAGAGTCATTCAGTGTCTGAGTCCATTCTGAGCCAATGCCAGAGACCGATAAGCGAGATCGAGGGGATCGTGGATGCCTTTGAGTTTCTCGACGATTGGGATGCACGCTATCAGTACCTGATCGAACTGGGTCAGGACCTGCCGCAGATGCCGGAGGAACTGAAAACCGAAGAGAACTGGGTCAAGCCCTGCATGAGCACGGTGCACGTGGCGGCACAGCGGCTGCAGGAACAACCGGAGTTGATCCGTTTTAGCGGCGACTGCGATACGCCAATCATCAAAGGGGTACTGGCGCTACTGATCGATCTGCTCTCCTATCGCAGCCTGAATGAAATCCAGGCCATGGATGTGGATGGTCTGTTCAAACAACTGCAGCTTGAAGAGCACCTCAGTCCCAACCGTCATGTGGGCATCTACGCCATTGTCGACAAGATGCGTGAGAGGGCGACCGCGACGGCATTGCCGGTGGTTTGATCCTTCGCATATCCGCATCTGAACGAAAATCTCGGCGCGATCATAGCGTTTCCGGGGAAAACATTCGGAATATGCAGAGGTGACACATTGTGTTTTGCTAATGCGTCTTGAATGTCATTTGAAAACAGGTGGTTAGTATATTTTGTGAGCGGCCGGGTGAAACATACGGGTTAGCATGCCGTCTGCACAGCAAATTAACGCTTGAAGAATTCAGACACTTTCAACCATCCACGACTACAATCCTTAATATTCAAACCGATAAAATCAAGCAGGCAACATAGCCGGGTTGGTGTTATGCGTGTAGCTGCGGTTTCTTCTGAGCGAGGTATGACGCAGCGCTCCACGCAATGAGAGTGTCTGTGTGTTCTGTTGGTCGATGCTGGCCGGCAGTTTGCCGATTTTCTACGAGAGGCCTCGCATGGTCATGCGCTGGTTGGCATTCCCTGATGATTAATCATTAAACGATCCATTTGTTCCATGCCTGAACAGATTCACCACGAACAGGATGTCGAAGTACTGCTCAATACCCTGCTGGGGGCGCTGCCCGATGTCGGTATCCTGACCTGGGATACGAAGGATCGCATCACATCGCTGAGTGAAGGGTGTCGCGCCCTCATGCAGCTGCCGGACTCCGCTAAGGTTGGTGGCTCGATCGGGGTGCTCTCCGAGACCCCCTGTAAGCCTTTCCTGCAGACCTATGAGAGCTTCAGCAAGGCCCTCGACAAGCCACTGGTCGAGGAGGTGTTCAAGCTTGCACGCAATGGAGAGAGCTACTGGCTGAGGCTGAGTCTGAGGCGCTGTCCGAAGTGTTGTGCCGATGACTCGGTTTTTCTTCTCATCGTACGGGATATCACAGCGCAACAGCGCTTAGTTGAGGGGGCCCAGCAGGAGAGCGTTGAGAAGTTTCGCGCCATCTTTGATAAAGCGCCTATCGGGGTGGTGATAGTGGCGCTTGAAGATGGGGCGATTCTCGATGCCAATCCGGCCAGCCTGCAGATGTACGGCTATGAGCAGCGGGACGAGTATCTCGGGCTCAAGTGGTGGGAGATGGTAGTGGGTATCACCCCACAGGACTATGCCGCCGAGTGGCGTCGCATAACCGAGCATCAGCGCTCTCGCTTCGAGTCCGAACACCGGCGCAAGGACGGCAGCAGTCTCCATGTACTGGTCAATGTGAGCTACATGCGGCTCAAGGGGCGCGAGGTGCTCATTGGCGCCCTGGTCGATATCAGCAGACAGAAGCAGCTGGAGTCGCGCCTGCGGCTGCAGCAGCATCAGTATCGCACGCTGGTGGAGTCGAGCAATGCCATCCTGTTTACCGCCGATCCCACGACGTTGCACTTTAGCTTTGTCAGTCCCGAGGCGGAAAAGTTGCTCGGCTACCCCGTGTCGGCGTGGTCGCAAGAGGCGAACTTCTGGCTTGATCATCTGCATCCTGATGATCGCCAGTGGGTACCGATACACAGCCATTCGATGATCAAGGTGCATAAAGATTACGACTTTGAATGCCGCATGATCGCTGCAGACGGACGCGTGGTCTGGTTGCATAGCTCCACCAGAGTGATCCTCAAGGCGGGTAGGGTTGTCAGCCTGGTCGGCGTCATGGTGGATATCACCGAAAGCAAGCAGGCAGAGGCCGAGCGCCGCTTGCTCTCGGAAATGGTCGAGCAGTCGGCCGACGCCATCCTGCTCACCGATAGGGATTTCTGCATCACCTATATCAACGAGTCGTTTGCACAGCTATACGGTTATAGTTTGGAGGAACTTAGAGGTGAGCGGCCCGAAATCCTCAACGCGGAAGCGGATGCCGAAAACATATATCCTGAAATATACCATGAGTTACGTTCAGGTCGCCGAGTCTACCGGCAGCTGCTGAACAGGCGTAAGGATGGCAGCCTGTTTCACTGCCAGCACAGCATTACTCCCCTGTGGAACGACCAGGGTGGCGTCATTGCTTACATGAGTTCACAGCGCGATGTCTCGATACAGGTGGCGGCGGAGCTGGCATTGAGAGCGAGCGAGGAGAAGTACCGTCAGATTGTCGAGACGGCCCATGAAGGTATCTGGGTGCTCGATGTGTCGGCACGGACTGTATTCGTCAATCCACGGATGGCTGAGATGCTGGGATATGCACAGATAGATATGCCGGGGCGCTCCATATACGCCTTTATGGACGAGGCCAACCAGGAACTTACCCGGCGCTCCTGGGAGCGCCTGATGAGCGAGGGAGGGGCAACCTTCGATCTCTGTTTGCGCCGCAAGGATGGTGCCAAC
>JASFJY010000569.1:0-3140 GCA_050119415.1 Chromatiales bacterium
GTTGCTGAACGACCGCCTGTCGCAGGCGATCCTCGCCGCCAATCGCGAGGGCTGGAAATTGGCGCTGCTGTTCATCGACCTGGATCAGTTCAAGGTAGTCAACGACACCTTTGGCCATGCGATGGGTGACGAGTTGCTGCAGAAGGTGGCACGGCGGATTCGCCAACGTGTGCGCGAAGCGGATACGGTAGCCCGATTCGGTGGTGATGAGTTCGTCATCATGCTACAGGATGTCACTGATCTGGAGGTCCCCGCACTGGTGGCTTCGAAGTTGATCACGGCAGTGACCCGCTCATTCACCCTTTATGAACGTGAAATCTTCATCGGCGCCAGCATCGGTATTACCGTTTACCCCGATGATGCACATACACCAGATGCCCTGCTGCGCAATGCCGACATGGCTATGTATAAGGCCAAGGAGCGGGGCAGGAACAATTATCAGTTCTTCACCGCCACGATGCAGCGTCAGACCATTGAGCGCCAACAGATGGAACAAGACTTGCGCCAGGCCCTGCAGCGCAACGAGCTGGAACTCTACTATCAGCCGGTGATCGATACCCTGAACAACCGGGTATACAGCGTGGAAGCGCTGCTGCGCTGGAACCATGCCAAGAAAGGCTGTATACCGCCAGGCATCTTTATTCCATTGGCGGAGGATTGCGGTCTGATCGGGCCGATCGGCAAGTGGGTGGCCAAGCAGGCCTGCACTCAACTGGGTCGATGGCAGCGTTATGGCCATGATCAGCTCTCCGTGGCTATCAACCTTTCCAGCAGGCAGCGCGAACTCGGCCTTGAGAGCGATTTTCTTAAGCTGGTGTTTGAAGAGACTGGTGTGAATGCGAAATCGGTGACCCTGGAGATCACCGAGAGTCTGTTGATGCGCGATACCAACGAATCCGTCGCATGGCTTAGCCGTTTCAAGGCCCTCGGCGTGAAGCTGTCGGTGGACGACTTCGGCACCGGCTACTCCTCCCTCAGCTATCTCAAGCGTTTCCCGGTTGATGTTTTGAAGATCGACCGGTCCTTCGTTAAAGACCTGCCGGATGACAAGGAGAGTGTCTCGTTGGTGAAGACTATTATCGCCATGGCCCACAGCCTGGGTCTCGGTCTGGTCGCCGAAGGTGTGGAAAACGAAGCTCAGGTGGCATTTTTAGCCGACGAAGGTTGCAACATGCTGCAGGGCTACTACTATGGCAAGCCGATGTCGGTGAAACAGCTCGACGAGTGGCTCGACAAGGATCTGAAGGCCACCGTCGCCAACTGACGCGCCATTCGGCGTATAATTCCGCACGCCCTGTTCATCCCATTTAAATCACATTCCGATGATGTCCAGTTCCTCACCGCTACGCTTTGTTTGGCAGAAATGTTATAAAGTAATATGCTTCCCCCATAAAAATCTACTATCACTATACTGGATGGCTGTTGGCCGACAGTTTAATCAATCGAGGAGAATGAATGAGCAGAATCATAGAGGTGGCACTTCCAGATATCGGTGACTTCGAGCAGGTCGATATCATCGAGATCCTGGTTGCGCCCGGCGACAGGGTGGAAGCGGAAGATTCAATCATCACACTGGAGAGTGACAAGGCGACCATGGACATTCCGTCGCCCCATGCGGGCGTCATCAAGGAGTTACTGGTCAAGGCGGGTGATAAGATTTCCCAGGGCGGGGCGATCCTGAAGCTTGAGCTGGCCGAGGGGACCTCGGCGGATGAAACACCGGCACCCACTAAGGCACCGGTCTCCGATGCGGTCAAAGGGGCGGCCGACAAGCAGACCGACCTGGTGGTGCTAGGCGCCGGCCCGGGTGGCTATACCGCCGCCTTTCGCGCCGCCGATCTCGGCAAGCGGGTGATCCTGATTGAACGCTACCATGCCCTCGGCGGTGTCTGTCTCAATGTGGGTTGCATACCCTCCAAGACGCTGCTGCATGCGGCGGACGTGATCAACGAGGCGGCCGAGATGGCCGAGCTGGGCATCAGCTTCGGCAAGCCCAAGGTCGACCTGGACATGCTGCGTGCCGGCAAGGACAAAGTGGTGCAGCGTCTCACCGGCGGTCTGATGCAGCTGGCCAAACAGCGCAAGGTGGAGGTGGTTCACGGCCTGGCCCGATTCGAATCTCCCAACCGCATCAGCGTCAAGACCGACGAAGGTAACCTCTCCATCGCTTTCACCGACGCTATCGTCGCCTGCGGTTCTAATGCGGTACAGATTCCCGGTTTTCCCAACGATGATCCGCGCCTGATCGATTCCACCGGGGCACTGGCGTTGGAAGATATTCCTAAACGTATGTTGGTGGTCGGCGGCGGCATCATCGGCCTCGAGATGGCCACGGTCTATAGCACCCTGGGCAGCGAAATCGATGTGGTCGAACTACAGGAGAGCCTGATTCCCGGCTGTGATCCCGATCTGGTTCGCCCTTTGCAGAAGCGCATCAAGGGGCGCTATCGCAACATTATGCTGGGCACCAAGGTTACCGATATCCAGGCCCAGAAGAGCGGTCTGAAGGTGACCTTCGAGGGTAAGCAGGCGCCGGATAAACCGCTGACCTACGACAAGGTGCTGGTGGCCGTGGGCCGTACCCCCAACGGCATGAAGATCAACGCCGAGGCGGCTGGGATCAATGTGGACGAGCGGGGCTTCATCCCGGTCGATGAACAGATGCGCACCAACGTACCCAACATCTACGCCATCGGCGATGTGGTCGGCCAGCCGATGCTGGCTCACAAGGCGACTCATGAGGCGAAGGTGGCGGCCGAGGTGATTGCCGGCCTGCCGGTCAAGTTCGATCCCATGACCATCCCCTCGGTGGCCTACACCGATCCCGAGGTGGCCTGGATGGGACTCACTGAAAACGAGGCCAAGGCCAAGGGTATCGAGTTCGAGAAGGGGGTCTTTCCCTGGGCCGCCAGCGGGCGCGCCCTGGGCATCGGCCGCGACGAAGGCATGACCAAACTGCTGTTCGAGCCCAACAGTAAGCGCATCCTGGGGGCCGGCATCGTCGGTCCCAATGCGGGTGAACTGATCGGCGAGACGGTGCTGGCGCTGGAGATGGGTGCAGATGCCGAGGATATTGGTCTCACCATCCACCCCCATCCAACCCTCAATGAAACCATCTGTTTCGCGGCGGAGATGGCGGA
>JASFJY010000570.1:0-3129 GCA_050119415.1 Chromatiales bacterium
CTCTTTCTCCGGGAATGGGGCAAGGAGAGGCTAGCGGGCCTTATCCCGCTGCTCGACCAGCTCCTGCTCCAGTCTCTGTGTCAGCAGTAGAGGCGAGCCGGTATGCCGCGCCAGCAGATGGTAGGCCACCGGTACGATATAGAGGGTGAAGAGGGTGGCGGCGGTGACCCCGGCCAGAATCACGGTGCCGATCACTGCCCGGGTCTCGGCGCCGGCGCCGGAGGAGAGCAGCAGGGGCAGCGAGCCGGCCGCGGTGGTGATGCCGGTCATCAGGATCGGGCGGAAGCGCACATGGGCCGCTTCCAGCAAGGCTTCGCCGAACTCCCGTCCCGCGTCACGCAGCTGGTTGGCGAACTCCACGATGAGGATGCCGTTCTTCGCCGCCAGCCCCACCAGCATGATGAGACCGATCTGGCTATAGATATTGAGGGTCTGGTCGGTCAGGTAGAGTCCCAGCAGGGCGCCGGCCATGGCCAACGGTACCGTCAGCATGATCACCAGGGGATGCACCCAGTTCTCGAACTGGGCGGCCAGCACCAGATAGACCACTACCACGCCGAGCAGCAGCACGAAGAGTACCGAGCCGCCGGCGCTCTGATAGTCCCGTGAAAGCCCCTTGTAGTCGATGATCACCTGCTCGGGCAGGTGGTCGCGCACCAGGCCTTCCAGGTATTCGAGTGCGCCGCCCAGGGTCAGGCCGTCCGCCAGATTGGCCTCGAGGGTGATGGCGCGCATGCGGTTGTATCGATTGAGGGCGATGGAGTCGGCCACCTCCTCCAGGCGAACCAGGTTGGCGAGCTGGATCAGCTCGCCGCTGGTGTCGGAGCGTACATAGAGATGGCTGAGATCGGACGGCGTGCGCTGATCCGCGCGCTCGCCTTCGAGGATCACGTCGTACTCCTCGCCCGCTTCGATGTAGGTGGTTACCCGGCGTGAGCCGAACATGGTCTCCAGGGTGCGGCCGATGGTCTCGACGGTGACACCCAACTGGGCCGCCCGGTCGTAGTCGATATCGACCTTGAGCTGGGGTTTGGTCTCCTTGTAGTCGTAGTCGATACCGAGCAATCCTGGATTGTCATCCTCGATTTCGCGCAACAGGATATCGCGCCACTCGGCCAGTTCCTCATAGGTGCCGCCGCCGATGACGAACTGCACCGGTTTCTGGATACGCCGGCCGAAGCCCTGACGCATCACCGGGAAGGCGCGAACCCCCGGCAGATCGGAGAGCTTGTTGCGGATCTCGTCCATGATGACCCAGGCGGAACGGCGCGCTTCCCAGTCGTTCAGCACGTTGATCACAATACCGCCGTTGAAGATGGCGAAACTGCTGAAAACACTGGGGGCGCGTACCAGCAGGCGCGTGATCTCCCCTGACTCCACATAGGGCATCAGGCGCCGCTCGATCTCGTCCATGTACTCTTTCATGTAGTCGTAGGAGGCCCCTTCGGGGCCCTTCACCATGAGAAAGAAGGCGCCCCTGTCCTCCTTCGGCGCATATTCATCGGGGATACGCTCGAATAGCCACCAGGCACCCAGCAGAATGGCGCCGAACAAGAGCACCATCAGCCCGTAATGGCGGATGGCTCCCTTCAGCGTCAGGATGTAGAAGTCGCGCACCCGACCGAGCAGCCAATCGACCCCCCGGCTGAGGCTGACCCTTCCCGCATGCCGGCTCGGCAGGATCTGCGAGGCCAGCATGGGCGAGAGCGACAGGGCCACCAGGCTGGAGAAGGCCACCGCCGCCGCCATGGTGAGGGAAAACTCCGTAAACAGGCGGCCGATATCCCCGCCGAGAAAGGCGATGGGCGTGAACACCGAAATCAACACCACCGTGGTGGAGATCACCGCGAAGGCGACCTGCTTGGCGCCACGGAAAGCAGCCACCAGGCGCGACTCTCCGTACTCCTCCATACGCCGATGGATGTTCTCCAACATGACGATGGCATCGTCCACCACCAGGCCGATGGCCAGCACCAGCGCCAGCAGGGTGAGGATGTTGATGGTGAAGCCGAGTATCAGCAGCACCAGAAAGGTGGCGATGAGGGAGACCGGCACCGCCACCGCCGGCACGATCATGGCGCGTACGCTGCCGAGAAAGAGAAAGATCACCGTCACCACCAGGGCGATGGCGATACCCAGGGTTTTGTAGACCTCGGCGATGGCCCCTTCGATAAAGACCGAACTGTCGTAGCTCTGCTTGATCTGCATCCCTTCGGGCAGGCTGGCGTTGATGCGCGCCATCTCCGCCTTGGCCGCCGCCGCCACCTCCAGGGTATTGGCGGTGGACTGCTTGATAATGCCGACACCCACCATCGGCACTCCGTTGCCGCGGAAGAAGGTGCGCGTCTCTTGCGCCCCCTTTTCCACCCGCGCCACTTCGCCGAGGCGCACCAGATAACCGTCGTCGCTCCGCGCCAGCGCCAGGCGGGCGAAATCCTCGGCGGTGTGGAAACTGCGATCGACGCGGACGGTGAACACCCGGTCCCGCGAATCGATGCTGCCGGCGGGCAGCTCCAGGTTGCCCTTGCGCAGGGCCTGCTCCACATCGGCCACGGTGAGCCCCCTGGCCGCCAGCGCCTGACGGTCTATCCAGATGCGCATGGCGAAGGTCTGACCGCCGCCGACCCGCACCCGCGCCACGCCGTCGAGCACCGAGAAGCGGTCGACCAGGTAGCGCCGCGCATAGTCCGACAGCTCCGGCACGCTCATGCGATCGCTCACCAGGTTGAGCCACATGATGACGCTTTCGTTGCTGTCGACCTTCTGGATCTCGGGCGGATCGGCCTCTACAGGCAGGTTGTCGAGTATGGTCGAGACCCGGTCGCGCACGTCATTGGCCGCTGCGTCGATGTCCCTCGCCACGTCGAACTCAATGGTGACCACCGAACGGCCGTCCTCGCTCACAGAGGAGATGAAGCGGATGCCCTCGACGCCGGAGACCCGGTCCTCGACCAGTTGGGTGATGCGGGTCTCCACCACGTTGGCGGCGGCGCCCCTGTAGAGGGTCTCCACCGAGACCACCGGCGCATCGATGTTGGGGTACTCGCGCAACGGCAGCTGCTGGTAGGCGACCAGGCCGAAAGCGATCAGCAGCAGGGAGAGCACCGAGGCGAAGACCGGCCGCTTGAC
>JASFJY010000571.1:0-3126 GCA_050119415.1 Chromatiales bacterium
TGATAGCGGGGATCGTTGAGCACGAAGTCGGGATTCAACGGCCGCCGGCTGTTGTCCATGCCCGGCTCGCCATGGTCGAGATAGCGCCACTCGTCGAACAAGTTGGGGCCGAATCCAGAGCGCTTGATCGACTTGAGAAACTGCTTGGGGATAATGGCGTCGGTGTCCACGTTGGAGCGGTCCAGGGGACAGACGATGCCGGTGAATGTCTCGAATTTTTCCATCAGGTTTTCCTCATCGCTTCGCGTCCATAGCGCTTTATACATACATAGGGTCAGTAAAAGTGTTATTCAGTGCAAACTCCGCACATCGACAAAGTGGCCGCTGACCGCCGCGGCAGCGGCCATCGCCGGACTGACCAGATGGGTGCGCCCCCCCTGCCCCTGGCGGCCTTCGAAGTTGCGATTGGAGGTAGAGGCGCAGCGCTCCCCCGGCTCCAGGCGATCGGCGTTCATGGCCAGGCACATGGAGCAGCCCGGCTCGCGCCACTCGAAACCTGCCTCGATGAAGAGTTTGTCAAGCCCCTCGGCCTCGGCCTGGGCTTTGACCAAACCCGAGCCCGGCACCACCAGCGCCTGCTTGACACTGCCGGCAACCTGCCGACCCTTGGCAACGGCGGCAGCGGCTCGCAGATCCTCGATGCGGGAGTTGGTACAGGAACCGATGAAGACCCGGTCAACTGGAATCTGCGCGATCGGCGTACCCGCCTCCAACCCCATATATTCCAGGGCACGGCGCATACCGTTGGCCTTCACCTCGTCCGGCTCGGCCGCCGGATCGGGCACCGAGGCGCCCACCGGCACCACCATCTCGGGCGAGGTGCCCCAGGTCACCTGGGGCTGGATGGTACCGGCATCAAGGGTCACCACCCGGTCGAACTCAGCCCCGTCGTCGCTGTGCAGAGTGCGCCAATAGGCCGTTGCCTGTTCCCACTGCTCTCCTTTTGGCGCGTAGGGGCGCCCCTTGACGTATTCGATGGTCTTCTCGTCCACCGCCACGAAACCGGCGCGTGCGCCCGCCTCGATGGCCATATTACAGAGGGTCAGGCGACCCTCGATTGAGAGGTCGCAGATCGCCTCGCCGGCGAATTCAATAGCATAGCCCGTGCCACCAGCGGTGCCGATCTCGCCGATAATCGCCAGCACGATATCCTTGGCGGTGACGCCCGAGCTCACCTTACCCTCTACACGAACCTGCATCGCCTTCGACTTCTTCTGGATCAGACACTGGGTGGCCAGTACATGCTCCACCTCGGAGGTGCCGATGCCAAAAGCCAATGCGCCCAGAGCACCATGGGTGGAGGTGTGGGAGTCACCACAAACCAACGTCATGCCCGGCAGGGTAGCGCCCTGCTCCGGGCCCACCACATGGACAATGCCCTGACGCGGGTCGAGCATCTTGAACTCGGTGATGCCGAAGCTGGCGCAGTTCTCATCCAGGGTCTCCACCTGGGTGCGGGAGATGGGATCGGCGATGGCACTCACCCCGCCCGAACGCTCAGTGGTCGGCACATTGTGATCCGGGGTCGCCAGGTTGGCGTCGAGCCGCCAGGGCTTGCGCCCGGCTAGCCGCAGACCCTCGAAGGCCTGGGGCGAGGTCACCTCGTGGACCAGCTGGCGGTCAATATAAATCAACGCAGTGCCATCCTCGTCGGTGCGCACCACATGGGATTCCCAGAGTTTGTCGTAAAGCGTCTTGGCACTCATTATCAAATTAATCCTCTCTGTTTTGTAGTCAAAACATAGGGGAGTGTGCTACATAATACAAATTCATATTTTTCATTTTATTTATTCTTAATTGGAATAGTTATGGATCTCGCCAGTCTACGCGCCTTCGTCGAGGTGGCCAAAGAGGGCTCCTTCTCCCAGGCTGCCGAAACCCTGTTCCTGACCCAGCCCGCCATCAGCAAGCGCATTGCCGCACTGGAGGAGGATCTGGCCACCCGGCTGTTCGACCGTGCCGGCCGCCAGGTCCTGCTCACCGAAGCGGGGCGTCATCTGTTGCCCCGGGCAGAGCGGATTATCCACGAGATGACGGATATCAGACGCGAACTGAGCAACCTCTCCGGCGAGGTTGCCGGCCGCTTGGCCATGGCCACCAGTCACCACATCGGCCTGCACCGCCTACCGCTGATGCTGCGTACCTATAGCGACCGTTATCCCAAGGTCGAACTCGATATCCGCTTCATGGAATCGGAGAAGGCCTGTCAAGCGGTTGAGCACGGGGAGCTGGAACTGGCAGTGGTCACCCTGCCGTTGGAATCCGCCCCCCCGCTGAAAACGCAGAAGATATGGAGCGATGCGTTGGTTACGGTGGTGGGCCAGGATCACCCCCTGGCACACAAGAACCAGGCCAGCCTGGATGAGCTATTGTCGTATCCAGCCGTGTTGCCAACACGAGGAACCTATACCCGAACGCTCCTGGAACAGCGCATCGACAGACTGCACAGGCAGGTCAACTGCACCCTCTCCACCGACTATCTCGAAACGCTTAAAATGATGGCGAGCATTGGCCTTGGTTGGAGCCTGCTTCCGGAAATCATGCTTGATGAGCACTTGATATCATTAAAGGTACCAGAGCTGGATCTCTGCCGTACCCTGGGTATAGTGACCCATCGCAGACGAACCCTCAGTAACGCCGGAGCTGCCATGCGGATGCTGCTTCTGGAGGGACGCAATTGGACAACTCCACCCTGAAATCCTAACCGATAAATCTACCATATTTCACAACACAAGTAGTGTTATTATTCACCATATCCGCTGTGTAATAGTCAGCCAAGAACAAGAAGAAGCACGCCTATCCTATTGATGACCATAGAGCGATGGTAGCTGTTCATATCTGCAGCAGACCGCAGGTGTTTTCAACGGGATTCACATGAATCCTGTCTTCTGAGCAGCACGAATCACCAGGTAAGACCTACCCGAAGCGGGTATACGGTTCGACATTTCCGACCCTATGCGCCAACCAGCCTGAGCATGTGCAGTTCTCGACTACCATCGCCTATGCGTCAACAACTGTGTCAGCGACAGCTCAACGATCAGATCTGATAACCCGTTCATCAGGAAGAACAGGTTCTTAACTATGGATTCAGACTTCGAAGTACGCTCTGGTGTTGCTGCCAGTGCA
>JASFJY010000572.1:0-3117 GCA_050119415.1 Chromatiales bacterium
AGCCCAGCCAGCTCTGCCGCCCGGCTGTAGGCCTGCTCCGTCAAGCTGAGTTGTTGCGCCAGTTGGAGCAAATCTCCGTGGTTGACGGCTATTGATTTATGCATCTGCATTCCCTGCGGTGTCTGGGTGAAGGAGTGGAAGGTTTACAGATTGTAGTGGATCTCTCGTTACGCTGGTACTCAAGATAAGCGGCTTGTGCGCCTCTTGAGCACCTGTGAAATCAAAAGAATATTTTCTTAAAGAATAGTCCTACTATCGCTATCGGGCTTGACCAACAAACGTTTCAGATCGCGGCCGCGCGCGATCTAACTATATTTGTTATGCAAATTTTTTTAATAAGATAAATCATCAGGTGATTGTATATTCTCATAATCAGGTTCTGGATCTATGGCAAACTGAACCGCTCTGATTTTATTTTTTTTCCCTCCAGATATGCTTTACACACACGATGCATGCCATCCATGACTTTGCCTTTGGAGCACAGAATAATAGCGCACCTAATAGACCGCTATTGCTAAGCTTTTCAACGCAGAGCCGGGGCATTTCAGCCATCGCGCGCCGATTCATGAATTGATCAGAGATTCCTTAAATAGAGGGAAAAGTATTTCGCTGGCCAGGTGCGACACGCCGCTTGGTGCCTCTAACCAGCTGAGGATGAGTGATCGGTCTTCATCGACCATTGTTGTACTCCCTTGGTCGTCCTGATTGTTCTAATCTATCGCCGTTTTTCGGCAATTGCCAGCAATTAAACCAGGGACACACCTAACTCGGCGGTACGGACCACAGTTTCGTGGCGAATCTCCTTCCTAAGCGCCCGCTAATCCCATACCAACGGCGGCTCCTCCATCGCCGCCAGCTGTTCGCGCAGGGTAAGGATGTGCTCTTCCCAGAAGTTGAGTGAATCGAACCAGGGGAAGGCCTGGGGAAAGGCGGGGTCGTCCCAACGTTTGGCCAGCCAGCCGGCGTAGTGGACCAGGCGCAGAGTGCGCAGGGCCTCAACCAGATGGAGTTCGACGGGGTTGAAGTCGCAAAATCGGGTGTAGCCCTCGAGCAGGTCGGCCAGGCGTGCCGTCATGTAAGGGCGGTCGCCGGAGAGGAACATCCAGAGATCCTGCACCGCGGGGCCCATGCGGGCGTCGTCGAAGTCGACGATCTGCGGTCCGTCGTCGCGCCACAGGATATTACCCGGGTGAAAATCGCCGTGCAGGCGGATGTTGGCGATCTTGCCGGCGCGTTCGTAACAGGCCTCCACCCGCAGTAGAAGATCCTTGATCAAACTCTCATAGGCATCGATCAGATGGGCGGGGATGAATCCCTCTGCCAGCAGAAAACGACTGGGTGCCAACAGATAGCTTTCGATGTCGACACTCGGCCGATGTTCGAAAGGGCGTACCCTTCCCAAGGCGTGAATGCGGCCGATGAAACGCCCCAGCTGCTCAAGCTGGTCCGGGTTGTCGAGTTCAGGCGCGCGACCGCCGCGACAGGGATAGAGAGCGAAGCGTATTTCACCGTAGTGCCGCAGGGTATTGCCCCGGGGATCTGCCAGCGGTGCGATGACAGGGATCTCCTCTTCGGCCAGGGCCTGGGTGAAGCGGTGCTCCTCGATGATCGCCACGTCGCTCCAGCGCTTGGGGCGGTAGAACTTGGCCACTAGTGGCGCACCCTCTTCCAGCCCGACCTGGTAGACCCGGTTCTCATAGCTGTTGAGGGCGAGAAATTGGCCACTGCAGAGGACACCTGTCGACTCGATGGCGTCCAGCATGGTATCGGGCGTCAGTGCGGCGAAGGCCTGCTTGGATGTGAACTGATCTGTCATACCTAGGTGATGTCTGATGTAAATGTGCGCCTATCGAGTCTCGACGGCGCCGCCGCCGCCTGATGTTACAATAACCGTCAGCTCAAGAATATCCGTTTAATAAAGTATGCTCATCATCTCCAACCATGTCGCCATCCCCGATCAAGAGATTGAATTGTGCGCTATCCGCGCCCAAGGCGCCGGCGGCCAGAACGTCAACAAGGTCTCCTCGGCGATCCATTTGCGCTTTGACATCAGTGCTTCCTCCCTGCCCGAGTTTTATAAACAGCGGCTGTTGAAGCTGCGCGACAGCCGTATCAGTCGCGAAGGCGTGATCGTCATCAAGGCACAGAATCACCGAGATCGGCAGCGGAACCGGGAGGAAGCACTGGAACGCTTACAGACGCTGATCCGCAGTGTTGCGGTCACGCGCAAGCGGCGTATCCCCACCAAACCGTCGCGGGCATCCCAAAAACGTCGCCTCGACAATAAAAGCAAGCGCAGCCAACAGAAGGCGCTGCGCCGCAAACCCCGTATTTAAACTAATAGGCAGAAGACATTGGCACTCAAGGCAACCATCTACAAGGCAGAGATTCAGGTCTCCGATATGGATCGCAACCACTATCAGAACTACTCTCTGACCCTTGCCCGTCACCCGTCGGAGACCGATGAGCGCATGTTGCTGCGGCTTGTGGCCTTTGCCCTCAACGCGGATGATCAGCTCAGCTTCTGCAGAGGCATCAGCACGGATGACGAGCCCGATCTCTGGCAAATGAGCCTCAGCGATGAGATCGAACTCTGGATCGAGCTGGGTCAGCCCGACGAGAAGCGGCTGAGGCGGGCCTGTGGACGTGCCAGGCAGGTGATTGTCTACCCCTATGCAGAGCGAAGCGCCGACATCTGGTGGCAACAAAATGGTGCGGATTTCCAACGCTTCGGTAACCTTTCGGTGGTCAAGCTGACCGTTCAGGGTGGTGCGCCATTGAGTGCCTTGGCGCAGAAGACCATGAATCTGAGCTGTTCCATACAGGAGGGCCAGATCTGGCTCAGTGATGAGAGTCTGAATATCACTCTGGAGCAGACCGCCTGGAAGTAACAGTGGTACAGTATTGGATAGGTTGCAGTAAAGACAGAGGAAGTGAATGGGCAGTTGGAATCCTGCAGTAGTGGCCATCAACGGCTATCAGAAGTACATAACCCTATGCCTCATGGCTTCAGCAGATAGACCTGTTCCGACATCCGGCTAACCCCCTTGTCGACGTAGCGCTCCGTGTCTTTGAGAAGATCCAGCGTGTGCAGCAGCGTCACCTTGAAGCGGGTCT
>JASFJY010000573.1:0-3113 GCA_050119415.1 Chromatiales bacterium
GCTCTGCTAGCGCTGTAGGATTGAATGTTGCAGGCGTTGACTTCGTCACGACAGATATTTCTAAATCATACCGCAAGGTCGGAGGCGCTATTATAGAAATCAACGCTAGGCCTGGATTAGACATTCATATATGGCCAAAAATTGGCAAATCGCGTAATGTTACCGCAGATATTTTGAAAATCGTTTATCCTGAAGATAATAATGGCCGGATCCCTATCGTTGCTGTTGCGGGTGATAAGGGAATAGGTGCGCCGGCACGTAGTCTTGACATGATTTTACGTGGTGCTGGTAGATCAGTCGCCCTGGTTCTGCGAGAACATTCATATCTGAATGGTAAATCAGCTGATATGAGTAACTCACAGCGAGAAAAAGCGGTTAGGGTTATGCTTCGAGATCCAGAGGTTGAGACGCTGGTAAGCACCGTCTCGCTACGCCGCGCAGCAAGCCGTGGATTAGCACTCGAACAATGCACACTGACTATCATAATGGATAAGAAGCTAGAGGATAAGACTGAACAATTCTATGATGGGCTCAATGTCGTTGAGCGCGCCACTTCCCATTGTTTTGTCGTTGGCGCTAACAATACACCAGTAATTAATAAAATTAAGGCAGCCGAAAAGAGACGCTTGATTATGGTCAGTGAGCACTTTAACGATCCTATACTTCAGTCTCATTTATCAGATGGCCAAACTGCGGTAACAACTATTTGGAATGATGGAGGAGTGCGAACTCTTCTATTGTCAGGGGCAGATGTTGTGGCATCATTCAATACTGACCCAATCTTTTCTCGAGAAAATCGTTTGAGAAAAAAAAGGCTAACTAAGGGATTGATGTATGCGATTGCTGCCGCTCATGGATTGGGAATGAGCGGTCCAGAAATTGAACGCGCATTTAATAACGCACCGACTATTATACCTGATTTACACTGATGGTTGAAAGTGCACAAGCGCTTTTTGTTCGCCCTATTTGAATTATGTGCAAAACCATAAGTATACGGGTATGAAAGCGTTTCGTAAAAGCAAGGTATATAAGGATTGGGGGTTCCGTGAAATTAAACTCAGAGATAAGGCAAATTACGATCAGTGCATAGCAGCAACCATATTCCCGATTGATATTTGGTCATCGAATTTCGCATACCTATGGGCACACACCAGAATACCAAATAAACTTACTATTATGCGTAGCGAGGTCGGTGGTATGCTGGTTACCTGGATACTGACGAAGCGGGGACGACTTTATCTACCATGTCTTCCGGCAGGTGCTGGGTCATTGGCCGAAGTTGTTGAAGTTGTGACTCGGTGTGTGAACTATTGCTCAGATTGGAATAATCGGTCAGGCTTTGGTCACAAACCCTTAGTAGCAAAACTGAGTTCAAACCAACTAGCATATTTTCAGCAATCCGACGAATTCAGTCTTACCTTCGAGCCTAAATTGTTATCTGGCATCGAGCGGCATTTATCGATTTCACACCTGACAACCCTGACCGGAAAGCAGTTCAGCACTATTCGTTACAAATTGAATAAGTTTCACCGCGACTATCCTGATGCACACCTGCGATTATATCAGCCTAGCGATTTCGAGGGAGTAATGCGCCTTGAGCAGCAGTGGAAACAATCAGCAGGCAGTAAGCATCGACACATACTTGACAGTTTTTATTTCAACGCAACAGTCAAGCATTACCAAGCACTGGGCTTAGAAAACCTAGTCGTCGAACTCGGTGGTCGTGTTATTGGTGTGACAATCGGAGGAGTTCTCCCAACCGGTGAGGCATGGGGGTATATCATAAAGTATGATAACAGTTATGATGGGCTTTCAGAGTATTTGATTGTCGCCATGGCTCGACGGATTCGCGAAATTGAATCAAATGCGGAGCTGATTAATATCGGCTCCGATTTCGGAAATCAGCGTTTAGCAATGGCAAAAGAAAAATTTAGGCCAGTTAGGGCGTATCAACGGTATGCACTATATTTACGTTCTCAGACTTGATTGTTAAAAATTTGTTGTGACCGTAATGCCTTGCCAAAATTATCACAATCGAGCATTTCCCGAGATGAATGCCCGACTCCAGGTATCTCAACAAGACGCCAGTTAAACCTGAAACTGTTTAACTGGGCCACCTGATATCCCAACCGATACAGGTTTCGTCCACGTTCAACTCGGTTTTCACCCTGACGCATCGGATACTTTGAGTTTGATAGATTCAGGTCATGAGTGTCTTCCATGCCCAGGTAAATGGTCATTGGAGCAGCGAGATATGTCTTGAGGTTTGACAAAGCACGGCGCCTGGAAAAGATCATCTTGAAACCGAAGGGTACGGGTTCATCAAGAAATGGCATTACATAGGAAGAGGGATTGGCAACAATCACCGCATTAACGCTGGACAAGGGCGAATAAGCGCAGATCCGAGAAAGCAACTGGGCCCCTGCTGAGTGCCCAAACAGACACACGAGGGATAGATTATGATCAATTCGATCCAGGATTAGGTCGATAAGTGCCTGTATTAGCCTGCCAGTCCAGACGTGCGGATGCTGAAGCCCGCTGTTACCTATGACACCAGCGTAATTATAGCGCCATTTAGGAAAGTTAACTTTGTCCATCCGCGGTGCTACCAGAATCAGCCCATATCGATCCGCAACTGAAATCGCTTTGTCACGGATTCCGGCTGCATTTCGATGTATGCCGTCAAACAGAAATAAGACACCCTTGACAGCTATACCAGTGGGGGTATAGCTGTAAATTTCCAGGCTTTCTCCCAGGATATTTATGATTGTATTGGCAGTACCAGTCTGGGTGATCATAGTCGGATAGAGCAATCGAATCCATATTTTGGCATTTAACAGCAACTAACGATTTGTCCTTTAGTGATAAAACACACCGCTGCACTTGTGGCCGAGAAAAAAAACCAGAATGCAAGACTCACGTTAGTCGGGACGAGGTTTGACGTCAATAGAAACAGACGACAAGACGGCCGCTGTAATTAATCACTGAGAATAAAATCGCCGGCGAGATCGACATCAAAGGCGGGGGTTAACCCGTGCAGTTCAAAATCCCTCCAGGGCACCGAATACACTTGCTTGCGCTTTTCACTCCGGCTAGGCGCGGGTAGGGGAGGG
>JASFJY010000574.1:0-3098 GCA_050119415.1 Chromatiales bacterium
GCGATGACATGCATCAGAGGGCCGCCCTGGATGCCGGGAAAGACCAGGGAGTTGAGCTTCTTCTCAATCTCCTCGTTGGCCTTGGCCAGGATCAGTCCGCCGCGGGGACCGCGCAGGGTTTTGTGGGTGGTGGTGGTGGTGACGTCGGCGATCCGCACCGGGCTGGGGTAGAGACCGGCCGCGATCAGGCCCGCCACATGGGCCATATCGACAAACAGGTAGGCACCCACCTCGTCTGAGATGTCACGGAAGCGCTGCCAATCGACCACCCGGGAGTAGGCGGAAAAGCCGGCGACGATCATCTTCGGCTTGTGCTCGCGGGCCAGGCGCGCGACCTCCTCATAGTCGATCTCGCCGGTCTCGGGGTTGAGACCGTACTGGATGGCGTTATAGATCTTGCCGGAGAAGTTGGGCTTGGCGCCGTGGGTAAGGTGGCCACCATGGGCCAGGCTCATGCCGAGGATGGTGTCGCCGGGCTGACAGAGGGCCATATAGACGGCGGCGTTGGCCTGGGAGCCGGAGTGGGGCTGTACATTGGCGTAATCAGCGCCGAACAGGGCCTTGGCGCGGTCGATGGCCAGCTGCTCCGCCACGTCCACATACTCACAACCGCCATAGTAGCGCTTGCGCGGGTAGCCCTCGGCGTACTTGTTGGTCAATACACTGCCCTGGGCCTGCATCACCCGGGGGCTGGTGTAGTTCTCAGAGGCGATCAGCTCGATGTGCTCTTCCTGTCGGCGCTCCTCGGCTGCGATCGCGTCCCACAGCTCGTCATCATACCCCTGGATCTGCATACTCTTCTTGAACATCTCGTCTCTCCGGCTGAGGAAAACGTGGAAATATAGCAAATATTCCGCGCAGCGTCGTGACAAGAATAGGGGAGGCCGGCTCCCGGTAGTTGCGCTAATCAGGTGGTGGTTTCGAGCATCAGCTTGAGATTGGTAACGATCTCCTCCCGATAACCCAGCTTGTAGGTCAGCAAGACCACCACGAAGACCACCAGCAGCAGGGTCACGGAGACACCGAAGCCGGCGACCTCGACCCGCCGTTTCAGCGCCACGTCGCTGGTCCAGACACGGGACACCTGCCCCAACACCGGAATTTCGGTCTCTTTTCTCAACAGCTGCGGATCGTAGTAGACAGGCTTCAACTGGGAGAGCAGAAAGGCGAATCCGCCACCCGCACCAAGGCCCAGGACGAGGATGCCGATGCTCAGCAGAAGTCGCTTGGGTCCAGCCGGCAGCAGCGGCACCTTGGGAGGCTCGACAATGCGGAACTTGACATTGTCGCCCGCCTGATCGGCCTGCTCCGACATCCGGGCCGATTCCAACCGCTGCACCAGTTCCTGATAGTTGCTCCGGTTGATCTCATAGTCACGGTTGAGACGGGTCAGCTCCGCCTCGACCTTGGGCAATACGTCCAGTTTGGTCTTGAGTTCCTGGATGCGTCTCTCGTACTCGCCCTTGCGCAAGCGGATCGCCGTCAGATTGACCTCAGACTGGCGGTAGGCGAGTTTGAGCTCTTCCAGTGCGGTTGAAATGCCCTGGGGAGTGGACACCGACCTGGTCACTCCGGCACTCGCCTCCTGGGCCTTCAAATCGGCGATGGTCGCCTTCAACTCTTTGACGCTGGGATGCTCGTCGGTGTACCTCAGCAGCAGTTCATCCAGACGGGTCTCCATGGCCAGGATACGCTGTCCGGTGGGGGTTTCCAGAATCACTTCCCCCTGACGGCGCCGTTCCTCCTCCTCGGCCGCGGTTTGCTGATACTGACGCTGCAACTCGTCACGACGTATCTGCGCCTCCTTCAGCTCCAGCTCCACGTTCTGCAGCTCGAGCTGAGCCGCCTGCAGCTGGCTGAAGATACCGCCGCTCTGGCCCGGCATGGTATCCACATTGCGGCGTTTGAAATCGGTCAGGCGATTTTCCGCCTGAACCAGGCGGGCCTCGTACTCCTTGATCTGCTCCTGCAGGAACTTCTGCGCCGTGTCCGACTCCATCCGGGTATCGCCAAGGGCCGCCTCCACGAAGATGTTAAGCAGCGTCTCCACCACCTTCTTGGCCACATAAGGATCTTTATATTCATAAGAGATAGAGTAGAAATTCTGCCGCCGCTGGGTCTCGATTTCGATGGTCTCACGCAACTCTTCGATCAATTGTTCGCGCTCTTGAACCGTAGAGACTTCCAGATCGAGATCTGTCTCCCGCAGCACCTTCTCCAGGTTCTCGTTATTGAGCAGGGTTCTCGTCATCAGCTGCAGCCGCTGCTCCAGGTCGGTCTGCACCGCAAGACCCTGCAACAGGGGGCGCAAGACGCTGTCGGTGTCGACAAAAACCTTCGCCGTCGACTCATATTTGTCCGGCAAGATAAAGACCACCGTCCACCCCAAAAGGGCCACCAGCCAAGCGATCAACAGTGCCGGCCAGCGGAATCTCCATGAAGAGCGTATGTGGTTTTTCAGCGTGACAATCAGATCATTCATACTCTAGTTAAGATCCTGTTTTACGGGGGGTTTGTACGTGCCGCAGAGTGGGAAGACTATAGAAGAATCACAATATATTGTATATCATCTGAGACGATTTAATGCGAACTTCCATTCCTATGCTATAAATTAAATTCTAAACCGAATATTTCATCCGGGAACGCGATGATCGCACCGGAATCGCCGTTCAGATGCGGATTTGCGATTTATTCCATCCTTCGGACCGTAAGCGGCACATCCCTGTGCCACTCTTCAATAGCCCACTATTGATGATTGAGTAAACACCGTAAGTTAGTTTCTTCTCTAAGCGGCCGGCTGAAACATTTGCTTTAGGGCCTATTAACGGAGTTTCAGCTCGAGAGCGTGAGCCGGCCCGGATTCTGCGGGGCGGCGATTCAGCTTCAGTGACAAGGGCACCGCTCTTGACGTGTATATGCTGCCGATGGGTGCACCATGAAGACAGTTTCGAAAAACGTCGATGGCAGTTTCTACCCGGAGTTCCACTTCGGCTGGGGCAGTTGTGCCGAGGAGTTGTTTCATTACACTTCCCGATACGCCCCCTATACTGAGGCCTTTCTGCGCAGCCTGGCCGACCAGCGGCAGTTCAACTTCACGG
>JASFJY010000575.1:0-3097 GCA_050119415.1 Chromatiales bacterium
GAACGGCTTGATGATTGCTACCACTTTCTTCATATCGACGCAGCTCCAGATGATAATTTTTTGATTTTCCAATTAGGTCCGCGGAGTTTAACGCCCCACCACCGACCCCGTCCAATCCTGCGCAAGACCCCATGGCCATAAATATTCCTCATCAAAGCGCTAAGTACGCTTAGTAGCCGGGGTCTTTCAGCTGTCAGTACCCCTTGCCCCAGGTCAAAGGATAGCGACGATCCCGCCCATAGGCCCGTTTGGTGATCTTGATGCCCGGCGGCGCCTGCCGCCGCTTATATTCATTTCGGTCGACCATGCCAATCACCCGATCCACCGTTGCCGGATCATAGCCGGCGGCCACGATCCCCTCGCGGCTCTGGTCCTGCTCCACATAGCGCTCCAGGATGCCATCGAGCACGGCGTAGTCGGGCAGCGAATCGCTATCACACTGCTCGGGCGCCAGCTCTGCCGACGGCGCACGCTCGAGGACCCGCTGCGGAATCACCGGGGAGATGCGGTTGCGGTAGGCGCAGAGCCGATAGACCAGGGTCTTGGGCACATCCTTGATCGGCGCGAAACCGCCTGCCATGTCGCCGTAGAGGGTGGCGTAACCGACCGACATCTCGCTCTTGTTGCCGGTGGTCAGCAGAATGCGTCCCTTCTTGTTGCTGATGGCCATCAAAACGATGCCGCGGCAGCGGGCCTGAATGTTCTCCTCCGTGACATCCACCGGTTTGCCGGCGAACTCCTCCTCGAGCATGGAGAGAAATGCCTTGAAGGCGGGCTCGATCGGGATGGAGCGGTAGTCGACGCCGAGCGCCTCGGCCTCCTTCAACGCGTCTTCATTGCTCATCTCGGCGGTGTAGCGGGAGGGCATCATCACCACCTCCACTTGCTCGGCGCCCAGGGCGTCCACCGCGATGGCCAGCGTCAATGCCGAATCGACACCGCCCGAAAGACCGAGAATGGCGCCGTTGAAGCCGTTCTTGCGCACATAGTCACGCACGCCCAGCACCAGTGCATCATAGACACGCTGCTCCTCATCCATCTCCACCATCACGGTTTGACCGATGGGCACGGGCGGTGCCTGGCGGGTATCGAAGCCGACGCCGGTCAGGCTCTCCTCGAAAAAGGCCAGCCGCTGCTGCAACGTACCCGAGGCATCGACGACAAAGGAACCGCCGTCGAAGACCAGCTCATCCTGACCGCCGACCAGATTGACATAGACAATCGGCAGTCGGTTCTCCCGGGCGCGCCGCTGCACTAGCCCCTCACGCTCCGGCGCCTTGCCGATGTGAAACGGCGAAGCGTTGATATTGAGCAACAGTTCGGCGCCGGCCGCCCGGCTCATGGCCGCCGGTTCCGCCTGCCAGATATCCTCGCAGACCGTCAGGCCGATGCGCACGCCGCCGACTTCGAAGGTCACAGCCTCGTGACCCGGCACGAAATAGCGCTTCTCGTCGAACACGCTGTAGTTGGGCAGCAGGTGCTTGGCATACTCGGCGACGATCTCGCCATCGCGCCAGACACCCGCCACATTGAACAGCCCCTGGGCCCGCCGTCGCGGGTAGCCGACCACCATGTGAATGCCGTTGACGCGGGAGAGAATGCTGGCCACCGCCCGTTCGACCCGTTGCATGAAATGCTCCCGCAGAAGCAGGTCCTCCGGCGGATAGCCGGTCAACGCCAGCTCGGGAAAGACGATGATATCGGCCCGGCCGACCGCCGCCGAGGCGACCTCGATGACGCGCCGGGCATTGCCTTCGATATCACCGACCAGGAAGTTGAGCTGAGCGATCTGAATATTGAGACTCAAGATGAATACTCCTTATCTAACCCGAATGTTTCACCCGGTCGCTTGGAAAATAAACTAACTTGCCGAAACATTCGGGTTAACCCGACAACCTGAGTTGAAGATATGTTGCGGCAAGACTCCCTCAATCAAGCGTAAGCATCACAAAAAAACCTGCCTTCTGTTATGCTGACCTTAAGGACGGCTTCAAGCGGCCCCGTTATTATTTCAAAAAGCGTCTCTCTACTGAATCTTCCCATGGGACTTAGATATCTCCTGCTCATTTTGGCCTTTTGGGGACTCTACCTCATCGTTCGCCACCTGCTCCGCCAGCGAAAACAGCGACAGCCCCCCCCTGGCAACCGCAAAGCGGTCGACAGTGTGCAGTGTGCCTATTGCGGCCTCCATCTGCCACGTGAGGAGGCACTGCGAAACGGCAACCGCTATTTCTGCAGTCAGGCCCATCTCGATTCCTGGGATGCGCGGCCCCCTTCCGACTGATGGCCAATCCACCCACCAGTCAGAAGAGTCTGCAAAGCAAAACGACGGTCGAAAGCCGCCTGGATCAGGCCGAGGCCCTGCAATGGAACTCCCTGCGCCTGTTCCTGATCTACCGCATCACCATCGCCCTGGGTCTGCTCTACTTCTTCTACAGCGGCTCCGGGCCCGACTTTCTCGGCCAATCGGCACCACGGCTGTTCGGTTTCGTCACCACCCTCTATATTGCCCTGACCATTCTCTCCGCCCTGATCTGGCACTGGCGGGTAGCGGACCCGGAACTGCAGGCCTATATCATCGTATTTGTCGATATCGCCGTCATCACCCTGCTGATGCACGCCAGCGGCGGGGTGCGCAGCGGCATCGGCATGCTGATCGCCGTCTCGGTCACCGGCGGCGCCCTGATCATGGGTGGACGGGTGTCATTGCTGTTTGCCGCGCTGGCCTCGCTGGCGGTGATTACCGAGCAGCTCTACAGCCACTTCAACAACATCCCCGGGGTCCATTTCACCCAGGCCGGATTCCTCGGCACCGTCTTTTTCGCCACCGCCCTGCTGACCCTGGTACTCAGCGGCCGGGCGCGCGCCAGCGAGGCGCTGGCCAAGGCCCGCGGCGACCAGCTGGGGCACATGGCCAAAATCAACGAATACATCATCCAGCACATGCGCACCGGTGCGCTGGTGCTGGATACCGACAACCGGATCCTGATGATCAACAACCCGGCCTGGCATCTGCTAGGCATGCCGACCGCCGCGGTCGGCAGCTCCCTGGAGGCCGCCTCCCCCGAGCTGAACCGCCGCCTGCGCCATTGGCGCA
>JASFJY010000576.1:0-3096 GCA_050119415.1 Chromatiales bacterium
ATAGGTCTAAGACGTAGTGCAGGTATATATTGCCCAATATCGGCGATATGACGCCTCTTACAATCTTGCATAATTTTACCTGTGGGTACGATTTCAGCGGACGAACCGTCTTCGCTTAGCTCACCTTGTGGGTCGATCCGAAATATGATGACGACTTCGTCTTTGTAAATCTCGACGCGCTTAACTAGCGCTCTGATGATTTCGCGTTTCGTATCGAAATCGATCGTTTCCAGTTTATGGTTTATGGTCTTACTAAACTCCTCAAGCTGATTAATCACGAGAAATAACTCAAACTGAGACGAATCTTTCTGCTTACAACTATTTATTTGCTCCTCGAGCTGCTTTATCTTGATCTTGAGCTGACCTATTTTAGGTTCAAATTCGTTCTTCTCAATAACGCCGTTGGTGTAACTATCAATGAGACGTGATTTGCCTTTCTCTAGGTTCCGCTGTTGTTTTTGCAACGTATCGACGTTATGACCCAATTTCTCATCTTGTTCCAATATATCGAGACGCCGTTGGTATTCTTTCTCAATCCGCTCTGGATGCCTTAAAACCTCCAACACCTGCGTCCATACCAGTTCATCCAGTTTGCTCGTTCTTACTTGCGGGTTGTCGCAGATCCGTTCACCACCAAAACGGTAAGCGTCGGTGCCAATACAACGATAGTAGGCGTATCGGTGCTTCCCCTTGCTTGTTGCGGGGCTCACCCGTTTGCCATAGTAGGCGTAATGACAATGCCCGCATACCGTTAGGCCTTGTAGCAGGTAGGCGGCGCCCCGGCGACGTTGTCGCGCATGCTTACGGTTTTCTTCAAGCTGCTCCTGGACCGCCACAAACAGCGTCTCACTGACGATCGGTGGCACGGGAATATTAATCCAGCCCTCACGATCAGTACGCGTCACCGAGTAGGGCCGCTTCGGCGTTTCAGCACTGTGCTTTTGCGGACGCACCCGTGGCACTAAATCGGTCGCCTGCGTCTTCCCATAGGCCGCCTTGCCCATGTAGGCCGGATTCTGCAACATACCCCAGATCACACTGCGGTCCCAGGCCGCTTTACCCCTTTTGGTCTTGACACCGGCCTCAGTAAGACGGCGGGTTACTTCGCCGATACTAAGCCGATCAACGCCTATCCAGTGAAAGATCTTGCGCACGTTCGCCGCTTCAGCCAAATCGATGACATAGTGAGCGGGTGCGCCGTCTAATTGCTTTCGGATATATCGATAACCATAGGGCGCGCCAGATAGCACATTGATACTACCTCCCTTGGCGCGATGAAGCTTGCCACGGCGATTGCGCTCCATGATCTTGGCGCGCTCGTATTCCGCGATCATGCCTTGCATTTGCAGCAGGAGGTCTTCTTCCGGCGTCGCACCAATCGCATGGTTGAGAAAAACCACCTCAACACCATAGCTCGAAAACTCCTCCATTAAGAGCACCTGATGCGCATACTTACGAGATAAGCGGTCGGGCGCCAATATATAGAGCCGATCAATTAGGCCGAGTGCAACGCTGTCTCTGAGCCGTTCGAGCTGCGGACGAATCAATGTGGCGCCGCTGACGCCTTCATCGATAAACGCCATCTCCTCGATAAATGACTCGCCATCGGTGATGATCTTTTCCTTGAGTGCCCCTACTTGACTACCAACGGTTTCCCGTTTCGCCTGCTGGTCTGACGACACACGCGCATAGATTGCAACAACTCGTTCTGTTTTCATTATTTATTTTCCTCCACAATCGATTGATCAACACAGATGGCTTCTTTATCTTTATCATTTCCTTTCGGTGCCGTACGCGATTTCGTAGGATTTAGCCGTTCGTACACATCGTGTAACGCATCCGACGAAAATCGGTTTGGTTCATACGCGAGGCGAACCTTGAGCTTTGAAGGGGGCCGTTTCATTGCTTACGCTCCTGGTAGATCGAAAGCGAGGTCTCAACGTCAAAAATAACCGTAACGGACGGCGAGAAAGGGCCTCGAAAAAACGGCCGCAAGCACGCCCGGTCTATTCGCAAGCCCCATTTTAGACGAGATTTTGCTATGTTGTTGGTGGAGCTATGGGTGAACCCTGCGGAATACCGCGTCTGTTGTCCCTGGCTTCCGTTGTCTGTGTTTTCCGTCCTCGCTTGTCGGTTTCTTCGACTGCACACTCCAGCCATTGCTTAAGCAGATGCAGCATGCGTCGATCTACGATTCGACGCACGAGCGATTGAAGCAGTTCGGCATGGGGAATGCTGCCAAAGTAGTCCGATAAGTCGGCGTCAACCACATCCGGATGGCCACGAAACATCAGCTCTTCCACTTCGACTACCGCCTGTTGCGCATTGCGCCGTGGACGGTAGGCGTACATTTCCGCTGGAAAGTCGGCTTCGAAGATCGGTTCCAGCACCAGCATCGCTGCTGTCATGCAGACTCGATCTCGTAGGGTCGAGATGCCCAAGGGCCTGAGTTTGCCGTTGGCTTTGGGGATATACACTCGTCTTATAGGTACCGGTCGATAGCTCTCCTTTCTCAGTTCTTGCGCCAGTTCGCCCAGCCACTGTTGTACGCCATACGCTTCAATATCAGCAAAGTCCTGGCCGTCTACACCGGGAGCCCCTCGATTGGAGCGACACTGGACGTAGGCATGTGCCAGTATGTCTTCGCGGTATATCTTGTCGTACAGGGCGTAGAAACGATAGCTGGGCTCAGCCTTCGCTTTCACGTGTAATGCTCTCTGTAGCTTCTGAACACTTGTCGGAGTTGATAGGTTACCCAATCTCCTGATCCTCACCACTTTGATGCATCTGTCTTGAACTGAGGCCCCTTCCCTCCGCCGGCATTACCCGGTTTCCTCGGTACTACGGGCCTCTCCGCCACCCCAGAACGCCCGGCCTATCCCTCACGGGTGTCCGGTTGGTTATTCCTGTACCACGCCAAGGGGCTTCCCGTGTTGCGCGCGTTTCCCTTGTGTACATGCTGTCGCCACTATCCCGGCACAGCAACTGGGGTACTTCATCGCTCAAAACTCCCAGTTGTATCAGCCTTCCCCGATATGGCTTCCGGGTCGGCCTGTGCAACGTCCTTTTCGAGAATTGCTCAGCGTTCACTCGCGT
>JASFJY010000577.1:0-3095 GCA_050119415.1 Chromatiales bacterium
AGAGGATCAGCTTGAAGGCCTCGGTAACCCGTTCGGCGGTTGCGCCACCGCCTACATCGAGAAAGTTGGCCGGTTCGCCGCCATGCAGCTTGACCATATCCATAGTCGCCATGGCCAGTCCAGCGCCGTTGACCATGCAGCCGATAGTGCCGTCGAGTGTGATGTAATTCAGGTCGTGCTGGGCAGCGGCGGCTTCTTTCTCGTCCTCCTGGCTGCTGTCGCGCATAGCCAGCAGTGCTTGTTGCCGGTAGAGGGCGTTGCTGTCGAGATTGATCTTGGCGTCTAGGGCCACAAGGTCGCCGTCACCGGTAACGATCAGGGGGTTGATCTCGATCAGGCTCACATCTTTGTCCATGTAGAGGCGGTAGAGGCCCATCATGATCCTGGAGAACTGTTTGATCTGGTCTCCCTCCAGGCCGAGCCCGAAGGCGAGCTTGCGGCACTGGTGGGGCAGCATGCCGGTGGCGGGATTGACCAGGGTGGTGAGTATCTTCTCCGGGGTTTCGGCCGCCACCTCCTCGATGTTCATGCCACCGGCGGCCGAAGCCATGAAGATAATGCGTGAACTGGCCCGGTCGAGCAGCGCGCCGAGATAGAGTTCACGGGCGATGTCGCTGCCCTCCTCCACCAGTACCTGGTGAACCGGCAGTCCCTGTGGGCCGGTCTGTTTGGTGACCAGGGTCATGCCGAGAATCTGGTGGGCCGCCTCCTCAACCTCGTCGAGGGTACGGGCCAGCTTGACCCCGCCCGCCTTGCCGCGCCCGCCGGTATGGGCCTGCGCCTTGACTACCCAAATGGTGCCACCCAAAGCCTGCGCGGCTGCGCGGGCTTCATGGGGGCTGGAAACGGTCTGTCCCTGGGGAACGGGCACGCCATATTCGGCAAACAGCGACTTGGCTTGGTACTCGTGTAGATTCATGGTTCTTTACTTTATGTGTGTTCTTCGATGGGCCTTGAAATTTATTATGGGGGCATAAGATATATGATTGTCTTGAGGCGCACAAATCCTAACCTATACAGCTTATCCCTTCACTGGATGACATTGGAATCCCAAGCCATTCGTATGGTTTTACCAGCCTCAGCGGCTCATCGAGAGCCTTTACAAACTATTGCAACATGAAGAGGGCTGTAGCGTGAGGTTGGTCAAAGACAGCAATATCGAGGTTGTGGGTATCCTGATGTTGTTATCCTTCAACTTGTTTGGCTTGGGGTGGTTTATTTAAGCCAGTTGTCGTATTTACGTGACAGATGCCTATTTTTTCCAATCAACTTTGGCCACTTTATCACAAAAGTGGTGTTTTGCTATGCCGCGGGTAATTTGTTAGGGTACGAACCCTTTCAGCCCCATGGCCTGAAAACTTGCCAGTGGTTGCCGAAGAGTAGTGCAGGCTCTGCTACCGCTTGAATGCACCAACTCAACCAGCGACAGAACAGAGAGAGTCAGATGTCTACCCCATCGACAGTCAGCCGTACGCCCATATATGCCTTGGATTTTGAGCCGCTTCATGAGGGATTCAAGGTCTATACCCAGCGTGATCTCCGCGCCATACCACAAATAGCGCGGCTCCCTGAATCGACTCAGTTTGAGATGGAGGTGGTGGCTTCGGTACTGCCCTTCCGGGCCAACGATTATGTGATCAGCGAACTGATTGATTGGCAGCGTGTGCCGGATGATCCCATCTTTCAGCTGGTCTTTCCGCAGCGCGGGATGCTGAGCGAGGTTCATTACAACCGCATGGCGATGGCGCATCGTGCGGGGATGGATAAGGAGGGTTTGCGGACATTGGCCAACGAGATTCGTGCGGAACTCAATCCTCATCCGGCGGGCCAGATGGAACTCAACCTCCCGCGCGATGACGATGGAGAGGTAATTTCAGGCCTGCAGCACAAATATCGGGAGACCGTGCTGTTTTTCCCCAGTCAGGGCCAGACCTGCCACACTTATTGCAGTTTCTGTTTCCGCTGGGCGCAGTTTATCGGCGACAAGTCCTTGCGAATTGCTACTACGGAGGCCGACCGGTTGCACAGCTATCTGAAGAATCATCAGGAAGTGACCGACCTGCTGGTAACCGGCGGCGATCCGATGGTGATGAAGACCAAGCAGCTGAAGGCCTATCTGGAGCCGCTGCTACATCCCGATTTCAATCATATTCGGACCGTAAGGATTGGCACCAAGGCACTGACCTTTTGGCCGCAGCGTTTCGTCACTGACGAAGATGCGGACGAATTGATTGAACTCCTGCATCACCTGGTGATTGCCGGCAAGCATGTGGCCATCATGGCGCACTATAACCACGCCCGAGAGCTACACACGGCGATTGCCCATGCGGCGATCGGGCGTCTGCGTGCAACCGGCGCCGAGATTCGCAGCCAAGGCCCCCTGCTGGCGCATATCAATGACGATGCCGATGTTTGGGCCGAACTCTGGCGCGAGCAGGTCAAGATGGGCATCATCCCCTACTACATGTTCGTGGAGCGGGACACCGGTGCCCGTCACCATTTTGAGGTGCCGCTCTACCAAGCCTGGCAGATCTATCGGGCCGCCATGCAGCAGGTCTCCGGCCTGGGGCGTACCGCGCGGGGCCCCAGCATGAGTGCATTGCCTGGCAAGGTCGAGATCCAGGGAGTGACCGAGGTGCAGGGTGAGCGTGTCTTCGTGCTTCGTTTCATCCAGGCGCGCAATCCCGATTGGGTGCAACGCCCTTTCTTTGCCCATTTCGATGAAAATGCGACCTGGTTTGATCAATTGAAACCCGCATTCGGCGAAACAAAGTTCTTTTTCGAATAGTTGTTTGTCACGCGTTTTGCCGGCACGCGCCGGGATGGCATGGTGGTATATTCTGTCGGCTATTCTTGGGTTTCAATAGTGATTATTTAAAAAAGTGCCTTGATCTGGGGGCGGTTGCCGGGCCTAATACTAATGCATGACTAAGAATAACTTATGGGGATAAGGGTTGATGGTCTGGTTTGGGGCGTCGAGTTGCCACGCATCTCGGCGCCTATGGGTGCCCTGCAGCTTTTTCCTCTAGCAAAACATTGGCAGAATCGGCGGTTGGCGCCTGTGACGGCGCTGTTTTGCTAGAGGAAAAAGCTGC
>JASFJY010000578.1:0-3084 GCA_050119415.1 Chromatiales bacterium
CTCGAGTACATTGGCGGCCTGGACCCGTTCCAGCAGCAGGGGCGCGGCGGGCAGGCAGGTCTTACGGCCGAGAAACAGGGGCCGGGCCGGCTGGCGCAGGGTGGCCTCGAGTTCGTCCAGGCTAGGTGCACCTACCCCCTCAAGGGTCAGGGCAAGCGTCATGATGCCATTGGCCCAGTAGTGGCGGTAGCGGATATGGGTGCCAAATTTTGCGCCAGCACCGCCTGCGCGGTGCTCCGGTTCTCCTCGGGTTGTCCAACCCGGATAGCGCATCTTTTCCTGACCCAGGTCCACGGTGTGGTAATCGATGATATGCTCTGGCTCAAGATCCCAGCGGGCGGCGAAGTGAATCCGGGCCTGTAAAGCCTGAAGGCGCTCGAAATCGCCATGCCGGTAGCCGAGGGCGTTGGCCAGCAGGCCGGTCAGCATGGCCAGACCGGGAAAGCGGTCGGTGGGGCCGTGCTGATCCACCATTACCCCGCCGAAGCTCATCAGCGGCGCGTCGAAACGTAATAATAGAATATCCATTGCTTCAACCTCGGAAAATGGCGTTGAGGGTGTCATCGATGGCGTCATTCAGGGGCTTGACCGGGATACCGCCCAGCGCTTCGCCATCCTTGATGGTGGCGGAAACACGCTGGCTGGCCGTGGCGCCGTACATACCGTCCACGGCTTGCAGATGCGCGCCCAGGGCGTCAACGCTCTTCTGCATGGGGTCGTCTCCGTTTCTGAATTGCAATGACTGGAGGTAGGCGTTGGCCAGGCTGCGGGGCTGCTCGCGGCCACTCTCGAACAAGGTGAAATCCGCCCGTGCATAAGGTGCGGTTGCGCCAAGCTTGGCGCCTGGCGAGACGGTGGCGATGGCTCTGAGCAACCGTTTGAGTGCGGCCTCGGCATCGGTGCTCTCCTGCGCCCGCCAGGTTTTCGGCTCGCAGGCGGTGAAGTTGGAGACCAGCAGGGGGATGTCCACGGACACATATTGATAGAACAGGCCACTGCCCAATTCCATATCACCGGCGTGGGCCGCGCCGGTCTCTTCATCCTTGCTGAGGTCGTCCACCACAGTGAAGTAGTCCACTTCGGTTGCCACGGGGTGAACGGTGAAGGCGTGGGCGACATGCACCGCCGCATCGGAGCGGGCGAGGATGTCTGAGGTGACAAAACGGCCAAATAACGCCCCTTCAAAACCTGCGTATAAGTTGCCGTGACCGGCCTGGCGCAGCAGGGCTTTGAAGCCGTTCTTGTCGGTCTTGAGTCGCTCAGTCAGCAGCGCTTTGGCGGCCTTCTCATCGCCTTCCCCAGCGCATTCGGCCAGCAACGACACAAAGTAATCCGCTTCGGGTTTGCCAAACAGTGCGGGCTGTTTCATGAAAAGAGGATTCTCTTTGTCCAGGCCGCCGGAGATCAGCTTACCCATGAGGGTTTCGATCAGATTGCGGGCCAAGCGCTCATCTACGCCAGCTTCATGTACTAATCGAGGCAAGATGATTCGGCTGAAAAACTCACGGGAGCGGATGCCATCGGGCAGCTCCAGACTTTCCTGCAATGCTTCCCGCCAATGGCGCTTTTGGCACTGGGACGAGACCCGCAGACGCGGAGCATCCCCAAAGGGAATACGTTTGGCGAGACCGGCGTCATCGCGGTTGAGCAGGCTGGCGTGGAAGGATGTGAGGGCGTGCATTTGCAGAAACATGGTTATTGCTCCTTGCTTTCGAGATTTTGGTAATAATGACGGGCGATACTCATGTGAAGGTCTTCTCGCTTGCTGCGCTCGCCAGTCAGCAGCAGGCGGGCTAAATCGACCCAGTTGACGGGTTGTTTTTTTGCCGCTAAAAAACGTACGGCGCGGAGCAAGAGGATACGTTGAGTCTCGTCTTCTGATCCAAGTAGCCGTTCCAATCGAGCCTCTGAGTAGCTTGCATTCGCCAGCACCTTGCCCAGCGGTTGATCCGGCCGGTGAATATGGGGCGACATCAGGGCCATGCCGTTGAGGATCGTCTGCCATGCCTTGCGTTGAGTCGGCCAGTCTGGCGGCAGATGGCGAAAGGCGAAACGGTAGAAGCCCAAGGGCGGTTCGTTTTTCGGATCCATCCGCTTGAGTGTGGCGCGGTCGCTATTGGGAAAATGCTCGCTGGCAATCAGGCTACTGATGCGACCGATCATCGAAGCCAACGAACCGGCGGTTTTTTCAACCGCCTCAGGCTGACTGTTTTGCATTGCGTTGCTCCTTGAGCTCGGGGAATTGTTTGTAGAGGGATCCGAAAAAGAGGCCCTGTGCTTTAATCTGCGCCCGGTAGTGACGTCCCTGGCGTTCCGGCAGGCGCTTGATGGCGCCCTCCAGCACGGCAAGCGCCTTCACCTTGAGGGCAGTCAGCCACTCGATGCGGGCTTGCTCCTCGTCTTCGTGATCCAGGGTGCGCCAAAGCCAGTCGAAGTAGTCGCGGGACCAGGCTTCGGTAAAGTCGTGGGCGGATTGGTCGACCCAGACGGAGACCTCACGCTTGTCGAAGTTGACCTTTTCCGGCCCGGCTTCCAGCAGGGAGAAAAGGGCAACTTTGAGTACTTTGTTTTGTACCACCCTGGCATCATTCAATCCCTTCTCGCTAAGTTTACTGAGCCGGTCCCGCTGCTGGCCGCCGCCAAATAGGACGTAGCTGGCCTTAGCCGGGACAGGCAAGTGGGTTGAATGGAAACCATCTGTAGTGCCCTGCCCTCTTACCAGCACCGAGGCATAGAACCAGGTTTGTTTTCCGATCTCATCTGGGTTCGGTTCCTGCATGGCCGCTGGTGTGATGCCATTTTTAAAGATAAGTTTTTGTAGGAGTTCAGGGGTTAGGCCCGTGGCCGAGACGGTCAGGGCGCTGAGCGCCTTCTTGCCGGCGTTCAGGGGGATCCAGGGATCGCCCATTACGCCCAGTTGGTCCTTGGCCTGAATACGTGCAACATTACTGGGCTTTGTCGTTGCAACTATTTGGCCCCCGGTTTCAATGAGCCGAACGATTCGAGCGACTTCGATGAAGAAAGGATCAAGTTCTTTCAGGTTGAGGCTGGTTGTGCCATCCCATGGCAACTGCCAAAGTAATA
>JASFJY010000579.1:0-3076 GCA_050119415.1 Chromatiales bacterium
GTCATGCTGTCGACCACGAAGAGGGTCTCTACCGGATCGATTGTCTGGTGCAGCTGCTTGATCTCCTCCATCATCTGCGCGTCCACGTGGAGACGACCGGCGGTATCGACGATCAGCACCTCGGCGAACTGGCGCTTGGCCTCGCCCAGGGCCCGCCGGGCGATGTCAAGGGGGTTCTCATCGCCGCTGCTGGGGATGAACTGGGCATCCACCTCCCCGGCCAGGGTCTGCAACTGATCGATGGCCGCCGGCCGGTAGACGTCGCAGCTGACCACGGCGATCTTCTTCTTGCCCTGTTGCTTGAGCCAGCGCGAGAGTTTGGCCACGCTGGTGGTCTTACCCGAACCCTGCAGGCCGGCCATGAGGATCACCGCCGGCGGCTGGGCCGCCAGATCCAATCCTTCGTTGGCCTCGCCCATCACCTTGATCAACTCGTCGTTGACGACCTTGATCAGGGTCTGTCCCGGGGTGAGGCTTTTCATCACCTCCTCGCCCATGGCCTGCTGCTTCACCTGCTCGACGAACTCCCGCACCACCGGCAGCGCCACGTCGGCCTCGAGCAGGGCCATGCGCACCTCGCGCAGGGTCTCCTTGATATTCTCTTCACTGAGACGGCCCTGGCCCCGCAGGTTGTTCAGGACCTTGCCCAGTCGTTCTGTCAGATTGTCAAACATGCTTTCTCAACTGCCTGTCATTCAGGGTTTGCGCGGAAGCCGACCCATCGTCTGCCTGCTGCGCGACACAATTAAACAATTATATCCCAGATGCGTTCAAATCACCCCCCAACCGATATGATCCCTTTTCTCTGTCGGGATAAATATGCGAATATCGCCGTAGTTTTCAACCGTTTCGAGGCTAAGTCGGATCTTGATCGCCCTACTCGCCATTCTTGCCTATCTGGCCTCCGGGCTCATTGTCGGCCTGAGACTATTCCGCCCCCAATCGGAGAGCCATGCCCCCCGCTTCATCGCGCTTGCGCTGGGCTTCGTCGGCGTGGCCCTGCACGCCCTGCCGCTCTACCACAACATGGTCTCAGCCAACGGCCTCAACATGGGCGTCTTCAACGCCCTCTCGCTGATCACCTGGACCCTCACCCTGCTGTTGCTGATCTCCAGCCTGAGCAAGCCGGTGGAGAATCTCGCCATTGTCGTGATGCCGCTAACGGCCATCGCTGTCTTTCTCGACAGCCGCTATCAGAGCGTGCATTTCATCACCGACCAGTTCTCCGGCGGACTGACCCTCCACATCCTGGTCTCAATGATAGCCTACAGCCTGTTCGCCCTGGCCAGCGTGCAGGCGATTCTGCTGGCGATCCAGGACCACCACCTGCGTCAGCGTCATCCGGGCGGTTTCATCCGCGCCCTACCGCCGCTGCAGACCATGGAGAACCTGTTGTTCGAGATGATCGCGGTCGGGTTTGTGCTCTTGAGCATGGCACTGCTCTCAGGATTCGCCTTTCTCGAGGACATGTTCGAACAACGCCTGGCCCACAAGACGGTACTCTCGATCATCGCCTGGTTCGTCTTCGGCACCCTGCTGTGGGGGCGCTACCGCTTCGGCTGGCGGGGGCAGAAGGCCCTGATCTGGACCCTCTCCGGCTTTGTCGTGTTAATGCTGGCCTACTTCGGCAGCAAGGTGGTGATCGAGCTGATTCTTGGCTAGGCCGGGGCAGCTCGAATTAACTGTAGGAGCCCAGTCCCCTGGGCGATGGGGAATCGAAAGGGCTTGTCGCCCGCGGGAGCGGGCTCCTACATTGGCCGTACGAAAGTGTGTGTCAGCCGCGGTAGGCCTTGCCGGCCTTGCGACCCTGTCGTAGCCGCCTGAGTTGACCAGCGGCCTCATCCCGGCCCTGGCGTCCCAGCGTCTCGATCTGCCGGTCGAATTCCTGTATCTGTTGCAGGATGCCGATATGCGCCTGAGCCTTGTTCGGATCCGCGCCCAGGCTCCACTGCTTCAACAGCCGCAGGCGCTTTTCTCCCAGCTCCGCCACGGCCTCCCACTCACCCGCCTTCACCAGCTCGAGCAGCTTTCGGGTCATCTCCATCCCCTCCAGCAAGCGGGCATCGGGATTCGAGTCCATTCAGGCGGCCGAAACCGGTTTGCCGCTCTCCGAGGGCGACTGTTTCACCTCGTCGGGAATGACGTCCCAGGCAGATTTGATCTCGAGCAACAGTGAGGTGACTTCATCGAGAATGGCCACCTCGTTGCGGAGATTTGCCTCCGCGAGACGACGCACCATGTAGCTGTAGAGGTTGTCGAGATTGTTGGCCATCTCGCCCCCCTCTTCCCTGTTGAGACTGCCGCGCAGGCCATCGATGATCGAGATCGCCCAGTTGATATGGCTGCCCTTGGCCTCGTACTCCTTGCGCGTCATGTGCCCCTTGGCGGTGGCTATTTTCTCCAGCGCGCCCGCCATCAGCATCTGCACCAGGCGGTGAGGACTGGCGAAGGCGACTTCGGAACCGACTGCCACTTTGCCGTACTGCTGGGCGCCACGTTTTTGATTCAGGGTCATGATGTTCTCTCAGCAAACTTCTCTGTATGTCTGACTATAGCGCAATACTCCAAGATTACGCCGCTCTTGTTCTGCAAGCACTTCAGCTACTGCTACTGCTGTTCGGCAACAGGTTGCCCAACACCTCCAACTGACTGGTCAGCCAGCTGCTGGTCGAATCCAGCTGGCTCATCAGTGTATCCAACGCCGTAAACTGGGCGCGATATCGCGCTTCCACCAGTTCCAGCCGATATTCCATACTCTCCATCCGGTCGTTGGTGGAATCGATCCGGGCATTCAGCCCGTCCTCCTTCGCATCGATCAGGCCGGAGGTCTGCAACATGTTTTCAATCAGGGAGTCGAGCCGTACCGCAAGGCCCTGCTCTTCATTGGTAAAGAGATCGACCACCGCATCGCGATCGTTCTCAAGCGCCGCCGCCAGCTCAGCGCTGTCATACGACAGGGTACCGTCTCTTTCAAAGGTAATTCCAGCCTGGGAGGCATAGGTGTAAGCACCGTCCACAGCCATTTTGCCGCCGATCATATTGCGCACCCGGCTTTCGATCATGCGCAAGGTGCTAT
>JASFJY010000580.1:0-3067 GCA_050119415.1 Chromatiales bacterium
GCGCCATTCCATCCTTCGGTCCGTAAACGGCACATCCATGTGCCACTCCTGCCTGCGAGCCACGCCTTGATCTGGCGTATTGGGGCGGCTCTGAATCTTACAGAATCCGTGACGGGGTACACTAGCATCCGGGAACGCGATGATCGTGCCGGAATCGTCGTTCAGCGCCTAGGTCGGGTTAGCGCAGCGTAAGCCGACGATTGGTGGTTGAATGAACTCTCTTCGTGTCGGTTTACGCTGCGCTAACCCGACCTACGTCTTCGATCAGACGCTCGGGAAAGATCAAGTGGGGCACCAGCCCGCCGAAATAGTTGTCACAGGGCAGGGTGAGGCTCTGCGCCACTCATTGTTTCCTTTGCTCTGAAACTATCGATTACCTCACAAGAGGGCAACAGCTGGATGAATTATAATCTCCGAATAACTTTAACTCTAATTCATAAGGGTTAGAATCGTTATAGTATTTTAACTACCCGAGCCCTATGAAACCCATTCGTGTCTTCCGACATTTGGTCTGTCAACCTCCCGGCTATCTGGGTGAGTATCTGACCACGAGGAACATCCCCTGGGAGATGGTCTGCGTCGACGAGGAGCACCCGATTCCGCAGCGGACCGATGATGTCTCGGCCCTGGTTTTCATGGGGGCGGCGGTCAGCGTCAACGACCGCCTGCCCTGGGTCGAGGGAGAACTGCAACTGATTCGTCGGGCGCTGGAGCAGGAATTGCCGGTGATGGGGGTCTGTTTCGGCGCTCAGTTGATTAGCAAAGCGCTGGGCGGTAGTGTAAGTCGTGGTGAGGAGATGGAGATCGGTTGGCATCCGCTAGAGCGGGTCTCAGTGGAAACGCGGGGGTGGCTCGCGAATCTGCCGTTACGTTTCGAGGCCTTCCACTGGCACGCCGACACATTCTCTCTGCCGGCCGGAGCGCAGCATGTCCTGCGCAGCGCAGGTTTTCCCAACCAGGGATTCATCCTGGGTGATCACCATCTGGGATTGCAGTTCCACTTGGAGATGACCGGGGAGATGGTCAGGCAGTGGGTGGCTCGATACGGCAGCGATCTGCATCTCGGTTCGGCATGGAGCCAGTCGGCCGACACCATTCTGAACGACCTGGACGCACGGCTGGCGCGTCTGCACCGGATCTCCGATCTGGTTTATGGCGAATGGCTGGAGCGAGTGATGTGGCGAGAGGCGCAGCAATGAGTAGGGAAGACCGTTTTGACGTATGCCAAGGAGATTGGCGTGGTTGGTGGCCCTGGCTCGTCTCTTTCTGTTTGTCGCTGTTGCTGCTTGTGTCCTGGTTCCCCGATGCGCAGGCCTACGAGGTGGAGGCAACGCTGCAGCGTATCGCCGAGCGGACCGAAACGATTCTGCAAGAGCGCTTTGAACTCGCCGGCATCGACTACCCCCCGCAACGGATCCAGTTGATCGCCTTCAAGCGGAATCGACGCCTGGAGCTCTGGGCCTATCAGGAGAATCGCTGGCACTTTGTGCATGACTATGCGGTGTTTGCAGCCAGCGGTACGACGGGGCCGAAGCTACGGGAGGGCGACAAGCAGGTGCCCGAAGGCTTCTATCAGATCGTTGATCTCAATCCCAACAGCCACTTCCATCTCTCATTGAAGCTCAACTATCCCAACGCCTTCGACTGGATGCAGGCAACCCGGGAGGGGCGAGAAAAACCTGGCTCCAACATCTTTATTCATGGCAGCGCCTGGTCTACGGGGTGCCTGGCGATCGGCAACCGCTATGTGGAGGAGCTGTTTTATTTGGTGGCTAAGGTCGGTCTCGAGCATGCGGGTGTGCTGATCGCGCCTTACGATTTCCGCCGACGCGAGATAGTATTGAAGGGTGAGGAACCCGAATGGGTCGCCAGGCTATATGCCCGCCTCAAGTTGCGCTTGGCCGACTTTCCCTTCACCGAAAGGGCCTCGGCCTGCGGTTACCGCTGTCAGGAGGCGCGGGTGATGGGGGAAAGGGCTTCTCCGGCCAGACAGTCGAATTGAAGCATTAGGGTTAATCCAGATTGGCTAGATAGGTCGCCAGCGCTTCAATATCCTGATCGCTGAGACGGATCGCCACGCCGGTCATCCAGACATTGATACGTTTGCCGGTGCGGTCGCGAAACTCCTTCAGCATCTTCGACACGTAGTCGTACTGCTGTCCGGCAAGGCGGGCATAACCCTCCTGACCGCGACCGTCCTGACCGTGGCAGCTGACGCACATCTCTTTGAAGAGTTTTTCCCCCTTGGCCATCAATGCCGGTTTGCCGCCTCCCGAGGGCTTCATTTCCATCTGGGAGTAGTAGAGGGCGATCTTGATCTTGTCTTGCGTTTCGAGGGTCTGTGCCAGATTGCTCATCCAGTAGTCGTTGCGCCGGCCGTCGCCATAGCGCTGGAACTGATCCACGATATAGACTGGATTTTGTCCCGCCAGATTGGGCGTCACCGGTTGAGTCGCCATACCATCCTCGCCGTGACAGGTGGTGCAGAGGACTGTCCTGTCACGCCCCTCGCGGAGCATATTCCTGTGCAGTTTTTTATCCTTGGTGATTTCCTCGATGCGTGCTTCGAGTTGTTGGCGCAGCGCCATGTCCTTTTCATAGGTGGCTGCCTGTGTGTGAGCACCGATTATCCAGAGGGCTATGAGCAGTAACCCCGATTTCCAAAGAGAACGTACTATCCGTTGTTGCATTTTCTTTAAGCTTAATCTTATCCGTGCTTAACAATCCCTTCCATCGACAGTATTCAGCGAGACCTGTTTGAATTTTGCGATTTGGGCGTTTCGTGTCTGAATGATTATAACCCTCTGGTCAGCGGGTGCGCCAGGCTTCTGTTTTTCAAAGCCGAATCCGGTAAGCTATCACCCCGAATTCACCGGCAGTTACGGAGTCATGGCAGCAAAGTCAAAGCGAGGAAAATCCCGACGAGCGAGACGCCCGGCCTGGCGCCGTTGGCTGTTGCTCAGCGGATTCGCGCTGCTGTTGGCCGTCACCCTCTATACCCTCTATCTCGACCGTATCGTGCAGGTACGCTTCGAGGGCCAGCGATGGGCCGTTCCCGCCGCCGTCT
>JASFJY010000581.1:0-3066 GCA_050119415.1 Chromatiales bacterium
GTTTACTGGTGGTGGCCGGCATGCCTCGCTTCGTACAGGCCGATGATTGGCCCCACGCCATGGCGCCGCAGACACTCGATCTCTTTATCCAAGCCCTGGGCGACAATCATGCCAAGACCCTGGAACGCTTCCTGGCCCTGCAAATGCTCGGCAGCGACCTGGCCCAGGAGACCCTGCGTCGTCTCAAGACCCGACTGAAGGAGCGGCCGGATCCCCATCCCGAGGCACTTGAGACCGGTCTCGACCTGCTTAAATCTGCCGATCTGCGGCCGGCCTTGGGGGAACTGGCCTGTCCCACCGCCTGGCTCTACGGAGATCGCGACACCCTGGCGCCGGCAAAGGCATCGAAGTTACTGCGAACCTGGCTGCCGCAGGTTTCGACCGCGGTTATCCAGGGTGCCGCCCACACCCCTTTTCTCTCCCATCCCGCTGAGACCCGGCGAGCCGTGAGGCGCTTTATGGAGCAGTTTGATGAATTCTGATTATGCACCGACCATCGACAAGCATCAGGCTCGGCTCGCCTTCTCCCGCGCCGCGCCCCACTATGACGAGGTGGCGGCGCTGCAACGCGAGATCGCCGGGCGCATGCTGGATCGGCTGACCTATATCAAACACCAGCCCACAGTCGTGTTGGATGTGGGCGCCGGCACGGGTGACGCCACCCATGCCCTGGTCCGCCGTTATTCCGAAGCGCAAGTGATCGCCCTTGACTTCGCGCTACCGATGCTGCAGCAGACACGTAAGCGCCCATCCACAAACACCCGCCACCCCGATTGCCTCTGCGGCGACGCTGAACAGCTGCCGCTGGCAGACTGCTCTGTAGACATGATTTTTTCCAACGCCACCCTGCAGTGGTGCAATGACCTGCCGGGCACATTCAAGGAGTTCCTGCGAGTGTTGCGACCCAACGGTATGTTGCTCTTCTCCACCTTCGGTCCCGATACCCTGATGGAGTTGCGTGCCAGCTGGGCGGCGGTGGATGGCGGCAGCCATGTGAGCCCCTTTTGGGACATGCACAATATCGGCGACGCCATGCTGCAGGCGGGACTGGCGGAGCCGGTGGTCGATGTCGACCGCCTGCAGCTGAGCTACGCGGATGTCCCGGCACTGATGCGCGATTTGAAGACCCTGGGGGCCCACAATGCGACCCAAGACCGGCCACGGGGCCTGACCGGCAAGGGACGGCTGCGCGCCATGTTTCAGGCCTATGAGCAGTTCCGTAAGGACGGCCGCCTGCCGGCCAGCTACGAAGTAGTCTACGGCCACGCTTGGGCGCCGACCCAACAGCAGGCCGATGGGGTGACGCAGATACCGCTGGAGATGGTGCGGCGGCAAATGCCACGGTGAGGGGATACAACTAATTGCGAGCAAAGCGAAAACATCAACTCATAACCAAAAACTTCTGTTATTTGAGACGCTCTCTGAATAGGCGAGGCAAACAGGCAGAGCGATGACCAAGGGGCTGTTCATCACCGGTACAGATACAGACTGCGGCAAGACCGAGATCACCCTCGGCCTGATGCAGGCGTTGCAGCAGCGGGGCGAGCGGGTGCTGGGTATGAAGCCCGTGGCCTCCGGCGCCGAGGAGACGACCGAGGGGCTGCGCAATGAGGATGCCCTGCGCATTCGCATGCAGGGCGGTTCTGAACTGCCTTACACGTGGATCAATCCCTTCGCATACGCACCGCCGATTGCACCGCACCTGGCGGCGGAATCGTCCGGCCGGCCGATCGAGCTGCAGCTGATCGCCGATCTTTTCGAGCGTCTGACAGCTAGGGCGGAACGGGTCTTGGTCGAAGGGGTGGGCGGTTGGCAGGTGCCTTTGACTGGAGAGGCCACGGTAGCCGATCTGGCGCTGCGTCTCGAGCTGCCGGTGGTCTTGGTGGTCGGCATGCGACTCGGTTGCATTAACCATGCGCTACTGACCGATGCGTCTATTCGGCAGAGCGGGGCACGGCTGCTGGGTTGGGTGGCCAATCAGGTCGATCCGCGGATGGCCTCGTTCGAAGGCAATCTGCGAACCTTGCGCGAGCGGTTATCGGCCCCTTGCCTCGGCGTGGTGCCCTGGCTGGAGCGCCCATCCCCGGCGGCGGTCGGGGAATACCTCAATCTGCCTCACCTTTAAAAAACCCGTATATTTCGCCAGGTCGCTTAGAAAATATAAAAAAGCTTGTTATTTCCGGAAGATAAGCCCGCATGAGGGAATTTAGTGGGACTGCAGTGAGTCTGACCCATTGATTTGAGGTGGCGCTTGGCGCGAACAGGCCAGCCAGGGCTCCGATGGCGGCTGAGCCTATGGCCACGACGATATCCGGTATTTCCTTGTTACTAAAAGCCAGCGCGATTGCGCCAAGCGTGCAGGTGAGCATGGTTAGACCAAGAAACCATACGACGATTTGATAGAAACGCTTGTCCGAGTGATAGATGGGCGTGGTGCTGATGGGTGTGCGTTCCCTCTCTTCCTCGCCGTTGATTTCATTGGGGGGGAGGCGAGTTCCAGTCCAGTGCCTCGGCTTCTGTTTGTTCCTGAGCCGGTTCCGTCGGCATAATCTATCCCTTCAATGATCGAGGCCGGTAAAGACAAGTTTCTCGAGTTCGCCTTTTTTGTTACGAACCAGTATTTCATTGCCGTCTTTCAACATGGCGACAAGCGTGGCCGTGATGGATAAGGCGTCACTGACGGCGGCCGCATTGCTCCGCGCATGAAATACCTTGCGTATTTTATCTGTGTTGTCGACGTCCCTATCTGTCAGGTTCATGGTGACTTTTACCGTATTCGGTATTTTCGTCGCTGACATTTTGATTTCCTCATGGAGCAGGATCTGAATCACAGATCGGCAGATCCTGGGTGCCGCCTCAAAAATATGGCAAAAGTATGTATATAGTAAATTTTATACCAGCTTTTTTGCCAGTCAACCCGGCTACGCTCAATGGCTTCAAACAAATCCAGATCTCTATCCCAATAAAAAAGGCAGCCATAAGGCTGCCTTCGTTGCTTATGAGTGGCTTTGACTCACTAGCTTTGACTCACTAGCTTTGACTCACTAGCTTTGACTCACTAGCTTT
>JASFJY010000582.1:0-3047 GCA_050119415.1 Chromatiales bacterium
TCTGCAGCGGCCAGCGGTCTGCGCGCCTTGTCACTCTCCGAGGCGGTCGCCGGATTGAACTCCACATAGTTTTCGATCCAGCGGTTGAGCCATTTCTCCATATCCGTCCGCTCCCTGAAAGAGCCGATCTTGTCCCGCACGATACACTTCAGATAATGGGCGAAGCGGCAGCTCGCAAAAAGGTAGGGCAGGCGCGCGGCGAGATTGGCATTGGCCGTGGCGTCAGCATCGTCATACTCCGCCGGCTTCTGCAGCGACTGGGCACCAATGAAGGCGGCAAAATCGGAGTTCTTGCGATGCAGCAGGGGCATGAAGCCGTTCTTCGCCAATTCGGCCTCGCGACGGTCGGAGATGGCGATCTCGGTGGGGCATTTCATATCCACGCCACCGTCATCGGTGGGAAAGGTATGGGTCGGTAACCCCTCTACCGCGCCGCCGGACTCGACGCCACGAATGCGTGTGGTCCAGCCATAGAGCTTGAAGGCGCGGTTGATATTGGCGCCCATGGAATAGGCCGAGTTGGACCAAGTGTACTTGTTGTGCCGCGCGCCTTCGGTGTCCTCTTCGAAGTCGAACTCGTCCACCGGATCGGTTCGTGCGCCGTAGGGCAGGCGCGCCAGGAAACGCGGCATGGCGAGACCGATATAGCGGGAGTCCTCCGATTCTCGCAGAGAGCGCCAGGCGGCGTACTCCGGCGTCTGGAAAATCTTGGTCAGATCGCGGGGATTGGCCAGCTCCTGCCAGCTGTCCATCTGCATCACCGTAGGATTTGCACCGGCAATGAATGGCGCATGCGCGGCGGCGGCGATCTGCGCCATGCCGGAGAGTAGCTCCACATCAGGCGGTGTGTGGTCGAAGTGGTAGTCGCCGATAATACAACCGAAGGGTTCGCCACCGAACTGGCCATACTCCTCTTCATAAATTTTCTTGAATACCGGGCTCTGGTCCCAGGCGGTACCCTTGAACTTCTTCAGGGTCTTACCCAACTCCTTCTTGGAGATATTCATCACCCGAATCTTCAGCATTTCATCGGTTTCTGTATTGTTGACCAAATAGTGCAGACCACGCCAACTGCCTTCCAACTGCTGAAACTCTTCATGGTGCAGTATCAGATTGATCTGCTCGGTAAGCTTGCTGTCTATCTCGGCAATGATGCCTTCGATGGTCTCCACCGCATCCTCGGAGACGATGCTGGTCTCCTCGAGCACCTGCTCGGCCAGCGTCTGCACGGCCGTGGCGACCGCCTCCCTGGTGCGTTCTGTCTTCGGCTTGAACTCCTGCTGCAACAGGGCGCTGAAATCGTCCAGTGCCATGCCTTCAGTGGCGGTTGCACTCGGAGCCTGCTGGGTTTCGGTATTGGCCATGAATTACTCCTCCACTGAGGGCGCTTGCTCAGATTCCGCGACATCTGGCTTTGGCGCAGTGATGAGAGACCGCATCAGCGCCGGATCATTCAACACATTGGCGATCAGTGTCTCGGCACCCGATTTTCCATCCATATAGGTGAGCAGGTTTGACAGCTGGGTGCGGGCCTCCAGCAGCTGTGCCAAAGCGCCGACTTTTTTGGCGATTGCCGCCGGGGAAAAGTCGTCCATGCTTTCAAAGGTAATGTCCACATTGATGTTGCCTTCACCGGTCAGGGTGTTGGGTACCCGAAAGGCCGCGCGCGGCTTCATCGCCTTCAGGCGTTCATTGAAGTTATCCACGTCGATTTCCAGTATCTTGCGATCGACCACCGGCGGCGGTGGCTCAGCCGGCCGTCCGGAGAGGTCGGCCATGACGCCCATGACGAAGGGGAGCTGAATCGACTTTTCCGCTCCGTAGACCTCCACGTCGTATTCGATCTGAACCCTCGGTGCCCGGTTTCGGGCTATGAACTTCTGGCTGCTCTGTTTCGCCACGATCCACCTCTCTGCTATTTTGATTTAACCGGTGAGCATTCGAATGTCGCTTACTCAAGCGTCCTCCTGACGCCATAGGAACTCGAAATGGGCTTGTCCGTCAGGGGCCAGATCCTGAACGATCTCGTGAAAACCCATCTTGACGAGGCGCTTGGCCCTCTGCAGCAACAGCGGTACGGGACTGGAGGGTTCGTGCTGAGCGTAGTATCGGCAAATCCGTTCCAGGCTGACTATGACATCATCACGGCTGTTGACGGCGCCGACTACGAGGTTGTCCCTCGGGGCTGCTGAAACTGGATGCGGATTCCCCATATCGCTGCTGCCGATCAGGTCCGCCGGATTACCCGACCAGGACCTGTTGGCAAGTTCTTTGTCGGCAGCTTTCAACAAGTTGCTTAAAGGTTGCAGATTGAGAGAATCTGCCGCGGATAGTTTTTGACTGATCGTCTCACAGATAGCGCTAGTCGCATCGATACACTGCTCTATCAGCGAATGGGTAGCCGCCGTAAGAGCCGGATCGGCCTCACGGAAGGCGGCCTCTATCTGTTCCAGGGAGAGCTCTCTGTGTTTTGAATCCGGATTCACCAAGGAGCCGCTGGCGATCTGTATATCCCGCAGGCTGAACTGCCCCATTCTGTCTGACGAAACCAGCGGCAACTTGGAGATTGGCAGAAGAAATTCAAGCGGGTCACAGAGATTCAGCAGGGTGTTGAGACGAATAGCCGGATCATTGTGATCGTCGGAATCGAGCTGGGGGAAGAGGCTCTCCCAGTAACCTTCGAGATAACCACTGATCAGGGAAAGACCATCGGACAGACCGGCATAGCCATCCGTGCGGACCGATGCCCGGGTCAACTGAACCGCTGCTCGCAGATCCTTGCTGCGTTGCAGGACGGCAAGTGCATACGCTCTGAGTTCAACCCAGTCGGGGTCTTCGGCGGCAATAAGCGTGTCCCCGAATTGCTGCTCTTCCCTGCCCTTGGCGGCACGCTCCATTTTGCCGAACAATGGATTATATTCCAGATCCTCACCGGATGGCCTATCTTGCGAATTCGCGCCAAGCAGCTGCTTAAGGTCAATGCGATCCATTTCCGGGGAACAACTCCATATTCCACCCAATCCTGCCACCTATTTTGTAAGTAAGGC
>JASFJY010000583.1:0-3047 GCA_050119415.1 Chromatiales bacterium
AATATTCGTTTAGCAGTGCAACAGATGCTCGGCGTTGGCGATCTTGCATCGGCCAAACCCCTGATCGATGCGGCACTTGAACTCTCGCCTGATGATCTGGAGGCCCGCTATCTGTTGGCCCTCCTTTTGTTACAAGGAGGGGATGCCGAGCAGGCCGTAGAACTTTTGCTGAAGGTGCAGCAGCAGGAACCGGAGAATGCCACCTATCTGTGCAACCTGGGTGTAGCCATGTTGCGCGCAGAACGCGCGGAAGAAGCGGTGGCCTACCTGAATCAGGCGCTGGAACTTCGGCCGGACTATGTGCAGGCCCGATATAGTCTGGGTAGCGCATATATTGCCTGCAAACAACCTGAATTGGCCGAAGAGCTATTCCGTGAGCTGTGCGCGCGGGATGAGGGCAATGCCGATTATCAATGTGCGCATGCCGATGCCCTGCGAGAAATGGGCATGTGGAGGCAGGCTCTGACGCTGTATCGCAAGGCCTTGCAACTTAATCCAGATTTTTCCCGCGCCCATACCAATCTAGGTCCCATGCTGGCCCATTTCGGACAATCAGATGAGGCGTTGACACACTGCCTGAGGGCAGTGGAGCTGGCTCCCGAATCGGCACAGGTGCATAAGAACCTGGGGGATTGTCTATTTCTGTTAGAGCGGTTTGAAGAGGCGATGGATGCCTATGCCGATGCCTATGAAATTGACCCGAAAAATGCAGACCTGTGTGTGGCGATTGGTCGGGGTTGGCTCGAAACCAACGCCCTGGAGGAAGCAGGGAACTGGTTTCATCTGGCCAGTCAACTTGATGAGACGAATGTGGCGGCGCAATGCGGTCTGGCCAACATTATTCGGGAAGCCGGCCATATTGACAGGGCTATTGAGCTTCTGACGCCGCTATTGGAACAGCATCCTGATGAGGTGGAGGTTCTCCTATCGATGGCCGATGCCTGCTGGGACAACGGTGATGCGGAGGGGGCAGTAGAAAGGCTGCGCAGGGTGCGTGAGTTGCAACCACAGCGCCTGGCGATATATGGGAAGATCGGGCAAATACTCGCTTCTTCCGGCGAAGTGGATCAGGCGATTGAAAGTTACCAAGCGGCACTGTCTGAAAACGCCACCTGTATCCCCGCACTCAACGGTCTTGCGATGACCCAGCGGGGAAAACTAGACCCTGTTCATGTGAATGAAATGGAGCGTCTGCTTAAGAGTGAAAAGATGCGTCCGGGACAGTGTGCCGCGTTACACAATGGCCTGACCCACTATTTTGATGGAATAAAAGAGCCTGAAATGGCCGCCAGGCATTCCCGTGAGGCAAATAGTTATCAATGGTCCAGCCGGACAATGCGGGGCTGGAGTTATGAGCCCCGGGTGTTTGAGGAGATGATCACGAATACGATCGAAACCTTCAACGCCGACTATTTTTTCCGCCTTGCCGAAACCGGTTGTGGCAATGACAGTAGTGTGCCGGTATTTGTGGTAGCCATGCCCCGGTCAGGTACCACGTTGACAGAGCAGATACTTGGTCGCCACAGCCAGGCGCTGGGTATCGGTGAGAGGCCCTACGCGTCAAACTATTTTAATGAGTTCAACATGACGTGCGGTGGTGATGGCCTCAAGGAGCTAGCCTCGCTTTCGCCCGATACATGCAATAAGATCCGCGGCATAGCAGGCCGCTATTCGGCCAAGCTTAACAGTTTAATAGAGGAATCAGGCAAACAGGGTGTTCAGCGCGTGGTCGATAAAATGCCTGATAACTACAGCCAGCTGGGTTGGATCCTTACACTTTTCCCGAATGCCAGAATCATCCATGTAAAGCGCGATCCCCGCGATGTGGCTCTGTCCTGCTGGATGACCCAGTTCGCTTCCATTCGCTGGGCCTGCCATACCGAACACCTTGTTGAGCGTATCCGTCAATACCAACGTATCATGCAGCACTGGCGTGAAGTGATCCCTGAGCGGATTTTCGAGTTCGAATACGAAGAGCTGGTGGCCGAGCAGGAGAAGGTTTCGCGCCAACTGGTGGAGTGGATCGGCCTTGATTGGGAATCGCAATGTCTGGAGTTTTACGATTCGGATAGACTTGTGCGTACGGCGAGCATTACACAGGTGAGGCAACCCATCTATAATAAATCGGTGGCCAAGTGGCGTCGCTACGAGCCGTTTCTCCAAGATCTGTTTGACGCAATACAGCCATGACTATCTCATCGAAAATCCGCCATTCACTTGTCACTGTACAGCTGGGAATCACCCTTATCATTTCACCGGCATATGCTGAGGATGAGAGTGGAAAAACAGGGGTGGAGTATACAGCTAGCAATGACAGCCTGAGTATTGATGTGCAGGATGCAGAGCTAAATACGGTACTGATGCATATCGCAAGTCAAGCAGATATTCGGGTGCTTGTTGGTTCTGATGTGAAAGGGCTTGTTACGACATCATTCTCACAACGTCCCATGAGAGACGCACTGGATAGTCTGTTAGTCGACTACAATGTCATTACTTTTTATGAGAAGCAGGATGCGCCGGGTGGTGAACTTCGTGTTTCGGAGCTGCGCATTTTGCCCAGTGGAAAAGAGGATAACAGCATGCTGCGTTCCATTGAGGATTTACAGCAAGACCTTCAGCGGCAGAATAAAATGCTCCTGCGTGCGAATGCGACAACGAAAAGCGAGCGAAAACGTGCCAAGGAAGAGGCTAAACTAGAGCAGCGCCTGAAAGATTTTGAATCACTAAAAGAAAGTGATCCTGAGCTTTATGAGAAGAAAATTGAGCGGTTACGGAAAAGGCATTATAAAACTGTTGAGCTGCTCGGTGAAAACGAAGTGTGACGGTTTTTCTCGTGAGAACGACTAGCCTGTCCGCGCTTCGTGGAACAGATCAATATATCTTGCATTGATCGACTGTATCGCGCCGAGTTAGGTCATCATGTAAGTAGTTATTAAACCGGCAACTAAATATGTGGTGTTCAGCCGCAGTATGCCAGCTAACAGCAAGGCATCAAAACGCCGCTGAACGCTGCTATAGCAGGTTTTGATAACGCAGTCTGTTGCCTG
>JASFJY010000584.1:0-3043 GCA_050119415.1 Chromatiales bacterium
ATGAGGGAAAACAAAGTGGCAGTATTGCCGAAGAAGCTCTAATGATTATTCTTCGCCTCATAACAGTATAAGGGGCGATATGCTGTGCGATAGTTGCCGCCCAAAAATAAATAACGAGACAAGGGGTCTCGTCAATAAAGATGTTAATGTCTGCTATTGAGAAGGACAGCAAGGAAGTCTTTACGTCAGCTTCAGTCGCATAGAAGACTTAAAAATCTGACACTGTTTGTCAGATGTAGATCGGGTTAGCGTAGCGTAACCGGATGTAAGAGGGGGGCACCTACCCAAATTGAATTCTATCAAGCAATCAGCGCTTTTTTTGTCGAATTCCCAGCCTTACTGACTTTCTGCCGAATTTCTCAGTGACCGCATCCAGTGTCTCGTAGAGGCGATCCTGTTTGGGGTCGGGTTCGGGGGCTAATTCTTCGAAGAGGTCGCCTTGCTCGGCCGCTGGACTGGTGTCTGTGTCCCAGCCGGTGATGCCCAGGCCGATCAGGCGTACAGGTCGGCCGAGCCAGCGTTCTGCCTGGAAGATTTCCCAGGCCTGTTTGAAGATCTCACTGTCCGCCGATGTGGGTGTGGCTAGGGTGCGACTGCGGGTGTGGGTTTCGAATCCGCGGAAGCGGATCTTGAAGGTCACCTGGTTGCCCTTGCGTCCCTCCTGGCGGGCCACATGCCCCACCTCCTGTGCTTGCCAGTGCAGGGTATGGCGCAGGACCTCCGGCTCGGTGATGTCCTCATTGAAGGTGGTCTCCTTGGAGATCGACTTGCGCTCGGCGCCATGGTGAATCTTGTTCGAAGCGATGCCGCGGGACTGTTCGTGGATTTTGCTCCCGGCGAGATCGCCCAGGTGGCGGCGCAGTTCCAGTAGGGATAGCCGGCGCACATCGGCCACGGTTCGCAGGCCGAGGCGTTGCAGGATCGGCGCGCTCTTTACCCCCAGACCGCGCAAGACAGTCAGGGGTTGGGGGTCGAGGAATGACTGTACTTGCTCGGGGAGCACAATGGTGAGGCCGTCGGGCTTTTGGTAATCGGAGGCGAGTTTGGCGATCAGGCGGTTGGGTCCAATGCCGACTGATGCGGTTAGCCCTACGGTATCGTGGATGACATCCTTGGCTCGTCGGCCGATGACCACTGGCGAGCCTATAAGTCGTTCCATGCCGGAAACGTCGAGGAAGGCTTCATCGACCGATACCTGCTCCACCAGCGGGGAGACGCTCTCCAGGGCTGTCATGATCTGCCGCGATACCTCGCCGTAGCGGGTCATGCTGGGGCGCAGGTAGACCGTTCCCGGCGGCAGCCGTCGGGCGGCCTCGCTGATCGGCATGGCCGAGCGTACGCCATAGCGCCGGGCCTCGTAGGAGCAGGTGGCTACCACTCCGCGTTTGCCCGGCTCCGCGCCGACGACCAACGGACGCCCGCGATACTCGGGGTGGTCGCGCTGCTCAATGGACGCGAAGAAGGCGTCCAGGTCGATGTGCATGATCAGGCGTTGGGACATGGGTAGAAGTATATCGAGTGTCAGTGTTGTGCGACAAAATCAGGTCTGTCTTGTTGATCCCCTTACCCCGGTCCTCACTCGGTGTATCAATCTGAGGGAGATGGGGGAGAGGGGAGAGTGCTGGTGAAGACGATCTCCATGATCAATCCTAGCTCGTCTCTTTCGATCCTGGCGGGTAGAGAGACAAGTGCCTCGGGGTATAAAGCGGTTACCGCGCCGACCAGCGCATCGAGGATATCATCTGTGGAGAGGTCTTTTTTCAGCCAGCGGGCGCGTGCTTCGTCAACGATCGCTTGGGTGTGGGGAAGATGGCGCTTGAGGATTGCCAGGCGTTGCGCCTGCCCCGCCGGCGTCTTCTTGTTGTGTGCCATGGGTTGATCCTGGTTCAGGGCGCGGAAACAGACTTCCGGATGCATCTCTCTCGGTCTGCTGCGTTTCGGCAGACCACGGATGAGCCGATCAGCCTCGGCGATCTTTGGCACAATTCCCCAGCTCTGTCGAGAAAGTTTCCTGCCGGTTATCGAATGGTTGACGGCGCTTCCTTCCTGGTAGCTTTGACATGCGAGCGCCTGGCGGCAGGGCACCGGGAAGACACTCGAGGCCCTTCGGCCCAGAAGCCTCCTTGCCGCGAGGTCGCAGCCACGCTCCTGCTTGCCGGATGACTTGAGTCCTAGCGGGATATCGATCAATGTGAGATCGGCGGCGATGATGGTGTCGCGCAACTCTTCCAGAGCCTCGACCAGGCCGAATCTGTATCGTGCTACGTCCAAGATCTGAACGAAGAACCAGCCTCGGCGACAGCCATCAATGCCAACGACATTCATTGGGGTTAATTGCTTCAGTGTGGCAGCGCGCGTTCAACTTGTGGTCCCACGCTTCAACGCAGCGAGTAGTTGATGGGAATGGTGAATTGCCACTGCCTGCGCTCCAACTCCTCGGGAAACGGGAGCTGACCGCTGGTTTTCTCCACCGTGGCGCGGGCGGACTTGTCGAGCAGGGTGCTGCCTGAGCTTTCGATGATATGCAGCTCATCGATGACACCGTCACGGCGGATGGTGAAACCCACTACAACCTCGCCCTCCTGTCTGAGACGCACCGCCCGCCGGGGATAGCCTTTGTTGGTCTCGATCGCCTGGCGTAGCGCTGTCTTGTACGCATCCTCGAGACGGCGTATTAGTCCGCTGTCGACAGCGGGCAGCAACGGTGGTGCTGCAGCTGCCGTCTGTTCCACGGGAGCCGTTTGAGGTTTCACAGGCTCAGGGGGGGGCTCTTCAGGCACTGGTTTCGGCTTCGACTTCGGCTTTTGTTTTGGTTTCGGTTTCGGCGGCTGTGGTGGTGGCTCGGCCTCGAACGGCTGTGGGTCGGGTTCCGGTTCGATCTCTACCAGTGGCTCAGGTTCAGGCTTGGGCTCCGGCTCCGGCTCGGCTTCGGGCTCGGCTTCGGGCTCGGCTTCGGGCTCGGCTTCGGGCTCGGCTTCGGGCTCGGCTTCGGGCTCGGCTTCGGGCTCGGCTTCGGGCTCGGCTTCGGGCTCGGCTTCGGGCT
>JASFJY010000585.1:0-3039 GCA_050119415.1 Chromatiales bacterium
CCCTCCAATAGCACACCGTCTGCGGATAGCTTATCTCCCTCCTGCACGAACAATACGTCACCGGGAACCACCACTTTGGCGTCCAGCGCAAGCCGTTCACCATCACGCAGCAGAACAACCTCTTTAGGAATGTAATCGAGAAAGGAAACCATCAGTTTTTCGATCCGATAGTTCTGGATAAAAGAGACCAATGCGTTGAGAAAGACCACGAACAGCAGCGCAACAGCGATAAGATCATATCCCTGTCGTGGACTTAGATGATGGGCGAAAGCAGACAGTAAAGAGGCAGCCAGGAGCAACAGCGGAAACAGCGCGATGAACTCGGAAATCAGCAGGGTCCACGGGGATCGTGCACGGTGAAATTGGATCTGGTTAGCACCGTATTGCTTCAAACGCCGCAGGGCCTCGCTTGAACTCAATCCCTTATCGCTGGCATTCAAGGATTTTAACAGCGCCTGCTTTGTCATTCCTGGGTGGATATCGTATGGCATCACTTGCTTTTCGCCTTGATCCGGAACATTTCATCTCGCCGCGCGCACGATCCAGAATTAATCAGAAGTTCCCACTGCTGTCCCGTTAACTCCCACTCCCTTAGGAAAAGGTTAGATATTTGCCCTTGTCATTCCGGCGATTGCCCACTACTGTCTGGAATAAATGTAATAGCAAAAAATCACTTTTGTCTCACATCACGGCTATCCCTGAAGGAGGGGGAGCTAAGATAGACAGCAGCAGAGTTTGCCCCCATGCCACCAGGCATTATCGGTGTCTTCTCCTCCTTCGGCGCTTCGGCCACCATCGCCTCTGTGGTAATGATCAAACCGGCGATAGACGCGGCATTCTGTAGTGCCGAGCGAACGACCTTGGTGGGATCCAGGATGCCCATCTCGACCAAATCACCATACTCGTCGGTGGCGGCATTGAATCCGAAACTGCCTTCACCGTCAGCAACTTTGCGTAGAACCACGGAGGCTTCCGCCCCCGCGTTTTCCACAATTTGACGTAGCGGCTCCTCCATGGCGCGGCGAGCGATGCCAATCCCCACATCCTGATCATGATTGGCGCCTGTGAGGCTTTTAAGCTTGGGCAAGGTGCGAATCAGCGCCACGCCTCCACCCGCGACAATACCCTCTTCAACCGCCGCGCGAGTCGCGTGCAGCGCGTCTTCGACCCGGTCCTTCTTCTCCTTCATCTCCACCTCGGTCGCGGCGCCGATCTTCAGCACCGCCACGCCGTGAGCCAGTTTTGCAAGACGCTCCTGGAGCTTTTCGCGATCATAGTCGGAGCTGGTCGCATCGATCTCCTGGCGAATCTGCTCACATCGGCCCTTGATGTCAGTCTCAGCGCCGGCGCCATTGATGATGGTAGTGTCTTCCTTGCTGACCAGGATGTTCTTGGCCTTGCCCAACTCGTTGAGGGTCGCCTTTTCCAGGGTCAGGCCCACTTCTTCAGAGATAACGCTGGCGCCGGTCAGAACGGCAATGTCCTGCAGCATGGCCTTACGCCGATCTCCAAATCCGGGCGCTTTGACGGCGCAGACTTTAATAATGCCACGAAGTGCATTAACCACCAGGGTCGCCAAGGCCTCGCCTTCCACATCCTCAGCCACCAGGAGCAGGGGCTTGCCTGACTTGGCCACCGCCTCGAGCACCGGCAGCAGGTCACGAATATTGGATATCTTTTTATCATGCAAGAGGATATAGGGCTCTTCCAATTCCACCTTTTGGCTCTCTTGGTTGTTGATGAAATAGGGGGAGAGATAACCGCGGTCGAATTGCATACCCTCGACCACTTCGAGTTCATTCTGCAGGGACTTGCCTTCCTCGACTGTAATAACACCCTCTTTACCGACCTTCTCCATGGCCTCCGCGATAATCGCACCGATGGATTCGTCCGCATTGGCCGAGATGGTGCCCACTTGGGCAATCTCCTTGGAATCCGTACAAGGTTGGGAAATCTGCTTCAGCTCATTGACCGCCGCTTCAACGGCCTGCTCGATGCCGCGTTTAAGATCCATCGGATTCATACCGGCGGCTACCGCCTTAAGCCCTTCGCGGACCATGGCCTGGGCCAGTACAGTGGCGGTGGTAGTGCCGTCACCGGCCATATCGGAGGTCTTGGATGCCACCTCCTTGACCATCTGTGCCCCCATGTTTTGGAACTTATCCTTAAGTTCGATCTCTTTGGCCACGGTAACGCCGTCCTTGGTCACGATAGGGGCGCCATAACTCTTCTCCAGGACAACATTTCGGCCTTTGGGACCGAGGGTAACCTTGACGGCATTGGCGAGGACATTCACGCCTTGCATAAAGCGGGCGCGTGAGTCGTCACCGAAATGGATTTCCTTTGCGCTCATTGATGTTTTCCTCAATAAGTGATTGATGATTGATTGGTTTTAAAACAATCCGCGTTTAATCAATTATGCCCATGACCTCATCCTCGCGTACTACCACGACGTCTTCGCCAAAAACCTTGACTTCGGTCCCTGAGTATTTCGCAAAGAGCACCCGGTCGCCGACCTTCACATCGAGCGGACGGATCTCACCACTATCCAAGAGCCTACCCTTACCCACGGCAATGACCTCGCCTTGGGTGGGTTTCTCGGTGGCGGTGTCCGGTATCACGATACCACCGCTGGAAGTCTGTTCTTTTTCCATACGACGGATGACTACACGATCGTGTAATGGTCTGATTTTCATTGAGCAGATCCTCCAGGGTGGGTGAGATGAGAAGACCCGTTGATTAATAATTCTTTAGTAATTTTCTAAAGAACAATAATAGCCGATTGTGGTTACTTTTATTCACTCAAAGATCCACGCTAACCATTTGAAAATGAATAAGTCAGGTGACCCGCCGCACAATATGAGCGTATATATATAAAATGAGCTTGAAACGCCATATATTTATTTTTTGCTGCATAAACGATATATATGGGTGAAAAATCACGAATGGCTATAATTCACTATCCGGATTGTTGATTGCCGCATTAAAATTAACTGCCATACTTTGAGTTGCGGAAATCGCGTTTACTTACAACCTGGA
>JASFJY010000586.1:0-3036 GCA_050119415.1 Chromatiales bacterium
GTTTTGCGCTCTGCTGGCCCTCTATATCGCTAAACTGATTCAGTATCCGCAAGAGGTGGTCAAGGAGCTGAACCATCCGGTAAAGCTCAACTTCTTTCCCGCGGTCTCGATCAGCCTGATCCTGCTCTCCATAGCGATGCTCAAAATCCTGCCCGGTCTGTCCCAGGTGCTTTGGGTGATCGGAACAGCCCTGCACCTCTCCTTCACCCTCTATGTCATGAATATCTGGATCCATCATGACAAATTCGAGATCCACCACATCAATCCCGCCTGGTTCATCCCTGTGGTGGGTAACGTGCTGGTGCCGATCGCCGGCACAGCGCACGGTTATACTGAGGTCTCCTGGTTCTTCTTCAGCATCGGCATCCTCTTCTGGCTGGTGCTTTTCACCATCATCTTCTACCGTGTACTGTTTCACCATCCGCTGCCTGAGAAGCTGATGCCGACCTTTTTCATCCTCATCGCCCCGCCCGCCGTCGGCTTCATCTCCTATGTCAAACTGGCCGGCGGTCTCGACAACTTTGCCCACGTGCTCTACTACAGCGGCCTCTTCCTGACTCTGCTGCTGTTAATCCAGGCACCCCGTTTCTCCCGTCTGCAGTTCTTCCTCTCATGGTGGGCCTACTCCTTCCCCCTGGCCGCCATAACGATTGCCACGCTGTTGATGTACCGCATACAGAAGCAGGTCGGCTTCGCCGTGATCGGCTGGCTGTTGTTGTCGATCCTGACCATGGTGGTGACCTTTCTACTCTACCGCACCCTGAAGGCGGTGGGCGGCAACAAGATCTGCGTGCCAGAGGATTGAATGGGTGAAGGTTGGTATGGCAAGCCCTCGCTGATCCTCATCATGCTGGGCGTGGCGATGATGCTGACACCCAAGTTCATGCCACAGAAGATCAAGGAGGCCGGACTTACTGAGAACATGCCAGTGGCAAGTTCAAAGCCGGAACTGGCCGCAGCAGTTGCCCCCCCCGCAACCGACCAACCCCCTTTTCATAGAACCGTTAGCCGATACCGCTCCCACGCCGACGCTAGAGCGATTGCCCAAGACATCTATCCCTCCACCACCAGTCGAGACGGCCAGTGTTGCAGCCACTAAGAAAACATCGCCTCAATCTGCCCTCAATCCGTTACCTGAACCTACGCTTGCGCCAGCGCCCGAGCCTGGCCAGACAACGAACGCTGCCACCAATACGGTTCAACCGTCACCTCCCCAGCCACCAATTGAACCCACCGCTTCCGAAACAGTTGGCGACGCCACGGCGAGACCACCCGCTTTGCTGGTGGTATCCACAGTAGCCGATGTCAGCACTCGGGCAGGCATAAGCGAAAGTTCCGAAAACTACGCCAAGCAGGCGGCGGGCGAGATCGCAAAGCGTGCTGGTGAGATCCTCGGCGCTAATTTTGAGATCGTTCAACAAACCGTGGATGACCTTCGCAAGCATCTGCAAAAGGATCAGCAAGGCTATACATCACTCTGCACGAACTGGAGGGCTGACATCCTGATTCTCAGCAACTTTGTCATCAGCAAGAGCTGGTCCAGCATCGACTCGAACTACTGGCCCGATTACCACATCTATCTTCACAACTGAGAGACTTCTCGCTCCCGACATGAAGTCTATAAGCATCTGAATCCCAGCAACATGGACCGTTTCCCTTTCGAAGGGGCCATCTATGAAAAAACCATGGAATTCCTCTCCGACTCTCGTTGGGTGGCGGATAACTGAAAAATAGAGGAGAACTCTTCCCCGAGCATTTTATGGCTGTCTACAGGATGGCGCCGATCTCGTTGAAATGTTATTTTATTAATCCGTCAATCCCATATGCCGTCTTCAGCGGCTGAGGCAACATATTGGATTGCCGGGTTATTATCAACTCTTCGCGACTCAGAGTAGCGTACGGATATGGGTATTGCCCGCCACCAGCCAGAAACCAGCATCACCCCATTCTGGAACAGGATCCCCGCCTTTTTTCTCTACGGTTTCAAACCCGCCCCACTCATCCTGGCGGCACTTTCAGGCATACTGATCTACCTGACTTCGAGTTTTTGGATCTCGCTGATTCTCTATGCTGTTGTCGTCAAATACAGCATGACCGCCTTGCAGCACACCATACAGGGAGAGTTATCACCGCCCCCTCTGAGCGGCAAAGCAATCGTGCAGGGATATGAGTTGCCACTAGCCCTCTTTTTTATTCTGCTGCTCTATATGATGGCCCTGGATTCTATCGCCACGTCCGTGAGTCCGGTGCTTGCCATGCTTATATTGCTGCTCGGTTTTTTCCTTTTTCCAGCCTTGATCATGTGCCTGGGCATAAGCGAATCGTTCGTCTTCTCGGTCAATCCCCTACATTGGATGGCATTAGTGAAATCGATAGGCTGGCCCTATCTGGCACTCTACGGACTCTATCTCTCGCTTGGAGGCGCCCAGGCCACGATAGAGTTTTTCATCCTGGACAAGGTTGCGACGGAGGTCCAAGGAGCCGCTTGGATGGTAATTAACTCGCTGTTCATGATCATCAGCTTCCATATGATGGGTTATGTGGTCCTGCAGTATCATCAAGAATTACAGTTACAATCCCCAGCAGGCCAGGAAGTTCGTAATAGCCACAGCACACCGTTGCTGGAGAAGTTCCTTCAGGAGGGCAACACCGCGGCAGCCATTGAGGAGTTAATCAGCCTGGTCAACGACCATCCTGATGAACTGGATCTGCGAAAAAAACTCCACAACTATGCAATGATCAATCAACAGATCAGCATAGTGGCAAAATATGCACCGACCTATATGCGAATGCTGATAAAGTCAGGCAACCACACGGAAGCCGCGCAATTGTTCTGCGACTGCAATAAAGCCAAGATTTCCTGTTATCCCGACCGGTCAGAGTGCTATCCACCGATGCTCGAAAACCTCAAACAGCGGAGGCATTTCAAAGAGGCTGTGGCATTAACGAAGGATTTCCACAAACGCTTTCCCGCAAACGATCTTACCCCTGGCCTTTATCTGGCGTTGGCCAAACTTTTGTGGAAATCCTTCGTTA
>JASFJY010000587.1:0-3033 GCA_050119415.1 Chromatiales bacterium
CTCGATTAACGCCGCGCTGATTAGGGGGTTGTTGTGACCATAGTTGAGAGTTCCGGCACCGGCAAAGAAATCGATGTACTCATTACCCTGCTCGTCATAGAGGAATGCTCCCTTGGCAGAATCAAAGATAGCCGGGAAGGCGCGGACATAACCACGAACCTCGGATTCCAATTCTTCAAAAATACGCATTGCATGTCTCCAATAACTTAAGAATTCTGTGTGGTGAGCGGAACCCGTAACAGGATTTCGCTTTCGTGATTCCCGCCGGGGCCAAAAGCCGTTGCCTCAAGGAAGGTTTCCTCTTGCAGCGTGGTGCCCTGTACGGCCGCCAGGCGTTCGAACAGTCCTCGTGAGGCGGCATTGCTGGGATTGACCGTTACCTCGACCTGCTGCACCTCACCTTGCTGATAGCGCTGTAACAGTGATTCGAGCATGCGCCAGGCGATCCGCTTGCCACGCAATGTCCGGTTAACCACCACCTGCCAGACAAACAGGGTCTGTAAGCGTTGCGGGATACGATAAGCAGAGAGGAAGCCGACAACCTTGCCCTGAGATTCAGCAACGACACAGCTATCGCTGAAATGGCTACTCATCAGGTAGTAGTTGTATACCGAGTTCAGATCGAGAGGGGGACTGTTGGCAATTAACTGGTGAATATCGAAGCCGTCATTGGCCCGGGGTTTCCGTATGTGGATCTCGTCTTGGCTGGCAGACATTTGTCTCCGATTGATAGCAAATACTTAGTGTGCGAAACTTTAGCACAGTAACCATCAGGAGTCAAATCTGGTTACAGCGGCGCAAAATGGCATTTTACGGCCCAAGAACGGGCTGATATGCTGGTAACCAATGAAAACGATGAGCTTTCCGTGATGGAGACATACGATCAGGTACTGGTTTCACTGCGACAGATTATTCGCGCTATTGATTTACACTCTAAGAAATTAGAACGGGAATCCGGCCTAACTGGACCGCAATTATTGGTGATGCGGCTTATCGGTATACAGGGAGAGATAACCTCAGGGGGGATTGCCCGCGAGGTGAGCCTGAGCCAGGCTACAGTGACCTCTATCCTCGATCGCCTCGAGCGCAAAGGTCTGCTCAGGCGTGAACGCAGTACCACTGATAAACGCAAGGTGATTGTGTCGCTAACCGAAGAGGGGGGCAAAGCACTGAAAGGAGCACCACCCCTGATGCAAGAGTCCTTTATTCGTTCCTTCAATCAATTGGAGGGCTGGGAGCAGTCATTGATTCTCTCCTCTCTACAACGGGTGTCCGACATGATGAATGCAACAGAACTTGATGCGGCACCTTTACTTGATAGTACTGATGAGCAGGTAGTTAAGGAATGAACAGCCTTTTATACTATCTTTGCGATAAAATGATTAACTGGCCGGCTAAGCGTTACTGAATTTACCGCATGTCCCACTAGACTAAGACTGGGTCCCCATCAAAGAACACAACGGTGTGCGCAGCGGTCGCGAGGCACTCGCCTTTCGCCGCCGCAACCTGCGCCAACACTCGAACTGCCTTAGCGATATCCACCGCGTCCTGGCGGAGCAATTCTCCTAGACATCATGTTTTGACCTGCCCATCTCAACAAACGTGGGTTATGTTGAGAGGGCAACCCTAAACACAGAGCCATAATTGAGAGGGCAGGTCAAAACATGATGTCTAGATAATTGCGGATTTGCCCAAACTATTTTTCTCCTTTGTCGTTTCTTTGCTTTGCAATGTTAATTTGTTCAATGCAGCAATCCTGTTTCACATATGTACCATAAGTCCACAGTCTATGGCTTTGTGAACTCTATTCAAAGTTCCGACTAGAAGCTGGTATCGCACTCAATCTGAAACTATCAGAAGGATCAAACAAGCTGAATATGACCTGTTTCAACGTAAAACCAATCTTTGTAGGGCTCACGATTACATTGTTTATGCTCAGCTGGTCGATAGCAGGTTTTGCCGATGAGATTTCAGGCCTGCGTCAAGTTGTGGAACAGTTGAATAAACTGGAAGCAGAAAAGAAGGAGGACGACTTTAAGCATTTCGAGTTCCATGGTTATTCGCGTGCCGGTTTCGCCTGGAACCAAGGCGGCAGTACCGGGAAGCGTTATCGCTGGAATTACGGTGCCAGTGTTATGACAGCCACAAAAACAACCTGCGGTTTATATTAACCATTAGTTGACTGGAGGATGGGTATGCGGGTCCTGGTCATCAATGCTGGTAGTTCCTCAATCAAATACCGTTTGTTCGAGATGGAGGAGGAGCGCTCTATAGCTGCAGGATTACTGGAGCGCATAGGTTCCAAGCAAGCGAGATTTGAGCATCGAACATGGGATGACGATGGTGAGAAGACTCGTGTGAGAGAAATAAGTAGCGTTGACGATCATCGTGCCGCCTTAGGCTGGATTGTCGAGGTACTGGAAGCCGACGGCCTGCTCACGAAAAGAGGGGGGTTCGATGCCATCGGTCACCGGGTGGTGCATGGGGGCGAGCAATTTACCGAACCGGCACTCATCGACGCCGAAGTCATTGATGCCATAGAAGCAGTGGCACCGCTTGCGCCCCTACATAATCCCGCCAATCTGATGGGGATCCGTGTGGCCTCTGAACTGGCACCCGAAGTACCACAGGTCGCCGTTTTTGATACCGCCTTTCACCAGACACTGCCGCCATATGCCTATCGCTATGCCATTCCAGAGCGCATATATCGGGAGCACGGGGTGCGCCGTTACGGCTTTCACGGCACCTCCCATCAGTTCCTTGCTGGAGCCGCAGCTCAGTGGCTGGACCGTCCCATCGAATCGTTGCGCCTAATTACCCTCCATCTTGGCAACGGCGCCAGTGCGGCGGCAATCGATCGTGGCCGTTGTATTGACACCTCCATGGGCTTGACGCCGCTGGAGGGGTTGGTGATGGGCACCCGCAGTGGCGACATCGACCCCGCCATACCCTACTACCTGGTACGACAAGGTTGGCGTTGGGAGGAGACGGAACACTTACTCAATCAGTCAAGCGGACTGAAGGGAATCACAG
>JASFJY010000588.1:0-3026 GCA_050119415.1 Chromatiales bacterium
TACTATAAATCGATCAGATCCAAGCTGCTGGAGTGCCGCATCATCACCCCCCAGTTCAAGGAGAAGAAGAACGGCAGCTATCGCACGATCGGTATTTTCGCCAAGCGGGCGCGTGGACTCATGAGCCGCCATATCATCGAAAACCGCCTGCAGGATCCGCAAGATATCAAAGGTTTCAAAACAGACGGCTACCGCTTCAGCAGGCAGCAGTCGAAGGACGACCAATGGGTTTTCGTGCGCGGCTGATCGATTCCCACGCCCACTTCGATGATGCCTGCTTCGACCTTGATCGGCAGGCGGCTCTTCAACGCGCCCATGCGGCGGGGGTGGAGGCTCAGGTGATCCCCGCGGTGAAGGCCGATTGGTGGCCGCGAATCCGCCGACTCTGCCGGGAGCACCCGGAACTCTACCCCACCTACGGCCTCCATCCCATGTATCTCGCCGACCATTGCGAAGCGCACCTGGAAGCGTTGGCGCAATGGGTCGAACGGGAGCAGCCCGTGGCGATCGGTGAGTGTGGCCTCGACTTCTACATCGACAACCCCCAACCTGAACAGCAACGGCACTATTTTGCAGAACAGCTCGCCATCGCCCGTGCCAGCAGGCTACCGGTGATCATTCACGCCCGTCGTTCCGTGGAGGAGGTGATCAAAACCCTGCGCCAGTTCCCGGGCCTGACAGGGGTTCTGCACAGTTACTCTGGCAGCGAACAGCAGGCTGAACAGCTGATCGAGATGGGATTCTATCTCAGCTTCGGCGGTCCGATCACCTTTGAGCGAGCCAAACGCCTGCACCGTCTGGTCAGCCGCCTGCCCCTGAGCGCTATCCTGCTGGAAACCGATGCCCCGGACCAGCCCGGCAGCCTCCATCGGGGTGAGCGTAACGAACCCGCCTACCTGACGGAGGTGCTGGAGGCTGTCAGCCGGCTGCGCGATCAATCGCCGCAGCACATTGCCGAACAGACCCGGGCCAATACCTGCCGACTGTTCAAGCTCTGAAAAAAACCAACAGCCTCACTGCTTGAAACCTCTTCGGGTTCCGCAATTTTTACTTCAGCACATGACGTTTCACCTATTGCCCGCTATTATGGGAGATTGCATAAGCAACCATATTGAAAGGGTGGAACAGGTGTCACAAAAGGGGATTCTCATAACCGGTGGCGCCGGTTATATAGGTAGTCATACCGCCAAACAGTTGGGACAAGCCGGAGAGCGTCTGGTCTCTCTCGATAATCTATGCACCGGTTTCAAGCAGGCGGTGCGCTATGGTGACCTGGTGATCGGCGACACCGGCGACAAGGAGTTGATCAGTCGCGTTCTTCGGGAATACGAGGTGGATACGGTGATGCATTTTGCGGCCCATACCATCGTGCCCGAATCGGTCGAGAACCCCCTCAAGTACTATCGCAACAACACCTGCAATACCCGCAACCTGCTGGAGTGTTGCGCCGAAGCGGGGGTGAAGAATTTTGTCTTCTCCTCCACCGCCGCGGTCTATGGCATACCGCCAAAGGGCATCGCCTATGAAGACGCCCCGACCCAGCCGATCAATCCCTATGGCAGCTCCAAACTGATGTCGGAGATGATGCTCAAGGACCTCTCCCTGGCAAGCGATCTGAACTATGTCGCCCTGCGCTATTTCAATGTGGCCGGCTGCGATCTCGATGGAGAGATCGGCCAATCAACGCCCAAGGCGACACTGCTGACCAAAGTGGCCTGCGAGGCCGCCGTCGGCAAACGCGAGGCGGTCTATATCTTCGGCACCGACTACCCCACTCCGGACGGTACCGGTGTACGCGACTACATCCATGTGGTCGACCTGGCCGATGCCCACGTCAAGGCCCTGGACTATCTGCGACAGGGCGGCGAGTCCACCACCCTCAACTGCGGATACGGCCATGGCTTTTCGGTGCGGAAAGTATTGCAAGCGGTGGAATCCGCCAACGGCGAGCCGCTCAAGATCATTGAAAGCGAACGCCGTGCCGGCGATCCGCCGACACTGGTAGCCGGTGCCGACAAGGTACGCGAAGTGCTCGGCTGGCAGCCGCAACACGACAATCTCAACACCATTGCCGAATCCTCTCTGGCCTGGGAGCGCTCACAGCTGGGAGCACCTTGGAGTAACGACTAGGTGGATCTCCCGCAAATTGTGCTCCTCGCTGTGGTGCAGGGGCTCACCGAATTCCTGCCCATCTCCAGCTCCGCCCACCTGATACTCGCCCCCCTGGTCACCGGTTATGCGGATCAGGGCCTCGCCTTCGATGTGGCGGTGCATGTGGGTACGCTGGGAGCCGTGATGGGTTATTTCCGCCATGAGGTCATCACCATAGGCGGCGACTTCTTCCGTTCCTGGGTTAATCCGGCAGCGCGCACGCGGGATTCCCGCCTCGGCTGGATGATCGTCATCGCCACCCTGCCTGTCGGCGTCTTCGGCCTGCTGATGAAATCTCTGGTGGAGACCGATCTGCGAGCGCCACTGGTGATCGCAGCCACCACCATCGGCTTCGGCCTCCTACTTCTGCTGGCTGATAAACTGGGAAAACGCAGCCGGGATGAGTACACCATCGGCTGGCGCGATGCGCTGATCGTCGGGGTGTTTCAGGCCATGGCGATCATTCCGGGCACCTCCCGCTCCGGTGCCACTATGACCGCGGGACTCTTTCTGGGGCTCTCCCGCAAGGCAGCCTCGCGCTTCTCCTTTCTGATATCCATCCCCACCATTATCATGTCGGGCGGCCTGCTGACACTGGACCTGTTGGAAAGCGAAGCACCGGTGGAGTGGGGCTCGATCGCCCTAGGCGTGATTCTGGCCTTTATCGCAGCCTATCTCTGCATCCACTTCTTTCTGCAGTTCATAGAACGGATCGGCATGCTGCCCTTCGTGATCTATCGCTTCCTGCTCGGTGCGGCGCTCCTCTATTGGCTGATCTAGCCCGAATGCTTTATCCGGGTATGCGATGAGCACGGCGGAATCGTCGTTCAGATGCGGATTCGCACTGAATCCCTCCTTCGCTCCGTAAACCGCTC
>JASFJY010000589.1:0-3026 GCA_050119415.1 Chromatiales bacterium
CTGCCAAGCCGACGAAAACCAAACCGTGCTCTGCCTCTTCACTGGTGATCTCGGACAGTATGTTGCTGCAGTCACGATAAGCCACGGCCAGCACGCGATAACCCTGTTCAGCCATGCGCTCAACCTGTCCTTGTAAGTCGACTCGGTTAATGGGCTTGAGGCCTTGATCGGACAGACGCATGACGCACCTTTCCAACACGTGTTCGGGCGCTCCTTTGGTGTATATCCGCAGACCTTGGGCTCCGGCGTGCAGGGTGGTCATCATGCGCCGTGTGGCGTCGAAAGGGATCTCCGCACGACGCGGCTGTTCCTTGCGGATAGTGTTCGGGTCGAGACCGATCTTTTTTACGAAGCGGAGCAGGGCTTGCTCGGTGGGTTCACCCTGAACTATTCCCTTCTGGTCGATGTGTGAATCGTTGTTGAGGGCCAGAATACTCAGCAGCAATTGCAGGGTCTCACCTGCCAATTTTTCCTTACGATCGAACTGGCGCTCGTCCACAAAGAGTTTCTCGACGCGCATGCGGTTACGTGTCAGTGTTCCAGTCTTGTCGGCGCAGATATAGGTGACAGACCCGAGCGTCTCCACCGCAGGCAGATGCCGGATGAGCGCTTTGTGTTGAATCATGAGTCTCGCACCCAGCGCCAGTGAAATGGTGACGATTGCCGGAAGGGCCTCAGGTACAGCCGCAACAGCCAGACTGATGGCGGTGAGAAACATCAGGATCGTCGACTCTCCCCGCAACAAGCCTAAAAGAAAAACAATGGCGCAGATGATCAGCACTGCGGCCGCAAGTACCTGGCCAAATCTGGCCAGCCGTTTCTGCAAGGGCGTCAGAGGGCGTTTTGCCGACTCTAGCAGTGTGGCAATGCGACCGATCTCTGTCTGCATCCCGGTGGCGACGACGATTCCCTCACCACGGCCATGAGTGATTTGGGTGCCGCGGAACACCAGGTTGCTTCTGTCTCCTATCGGCAGATCGGATTCCAACAGGGTGTCGCACTGTTTGGTGGCCGGATTGGATTCGCCGGTCAACAAGGATTCATTGACCTCCAATCCTGCGCTTTCACTCAGTCTTAGATCTGCACAGACCAGATTGCCCGCTTCCAACAGCACTTGGTCCCCGGGCACCACCTCCGTCGATTGGATGGTGATGACAGTTCCGTCACGCCGCACTTTGACAACCAGTATGGAAAGCGCCTTGAGGGCAGCGATGGCCTTTTCCGCGCGATACTCCTGGATGACACCGATCACTGCGTTGAGCAGAATGATGACCAGGATAACAAAGGAGTCGGTGAATTCCCCAAGCAGTCCGGATATGAAGGCCGCTGCCAGCAGGATGATGATCATGACATCCTTGAACTGGCCAAACAGCATTACAGCGATACCGGGTCGTTTTTTCTCAGCAAGTCGATTAGGACCGAATTGTTGCCGTCGTTCTATCGCTTGAGCGGATGTCAGTCCATCTTGCTTTACATGCAGGGCATGGAGCGTCTCAGCGATGCTCAGGCTATACCACGGATGGAGCATGGATGATCTGCCGATATATTTTTATAATAGTCACTTAAAAGTGTAATCTCCCATTGGAGGAATAAAAGGCAAGGGAGTGAGAATGTGACAAATCATGTAACGTTTTCGTTATGCGCTATTTTTTGAAAAAACTGACACACTATGTCCAAAATCCATATAGAGCGTGAGCATCAACTACCACCGGAGGAGATCCACGCTCATATCGCAGAACTCTCTGAGAAACTCAAAGACACCTTGGAGGTGGAATTCGTGCAGGAAGAGGAACGTCTCTTGTTCAAGCGTAGCGGAGCCTCGGGATACATCCGGGTCGATGATCGACAGATCGAAGTTGAGATCTCCCTGGGTGTGATCTACCGGCCGTTACGCAAACGTATCGAGCATACGATACTGGAGTATCTCGACGACTACTTCTCCTGATCGAACCTGTCGTAATGGCGTTGCACCAGTTCGGCGCCGTATTTTCGCTCTAATCGTCGTACCGTGAAGTGACTGCGGGCCATTTCCTGAAAGTGCTGCATGAAGATGACATTGATCAGCGCACTGCTGGCGGCACCGGCTATTGGCACCATATGGGCCGCCGCCCGCTGCGATAGGTTTACGCCGAAGCGCGCTGCTACCGCCTGGATCAAACCTGCGGCCGCAATGCCGCCATGCAGTGCGGTTTCTATAGCACCGCCGCGCCAGTAGGTGGCAAGTGCGAGTCGTACACCGTAGTAGCCGGTGTCCGCGCCGTCATCCAATTCGGACCGCCCACCCAAAGCAAAGACCTGCAGGCAGGCTGCCTGGGTCTCGTGCCGTTTAATATCCTCACCTGCACTGTTTGCGATTTCAGCGATAGAGCGCAACATCAGGGTGGTGGTGATGGGCAGCTCGAACAGCAGACCCGGCAGGCCAAAGAATCCCCCCGCCGCACCTACGCCGCCCACCAGCAGTTTATAGTAAGATTCGTGGGGACTGACGTCTTCTACATACTTCATCGAGGTGATGGCGCTATTCAATGATTTGTGGATTGCCTTTTCCGCGGCCCCTTGCACTTTTCGGTACCAGCGCTTGGGGAGCAGTTGCAAAGCCACCTCGATTGGGGTGCCCACCACACTGGAGAGACGTGCCGCCAGGCTGGGGTGTTCCAGATGCTCGTGAGCCTGGCGCAACATCACCAGGTCTTGCTCCTCCATGACTCTGGGCAAGAGTTCGCTGACGACCTTAGGCCCTTGGTTCATCTCCCGGATCTCCTGTTTCACCCTTGTTTGTGCTTCTGAGCCTGCTGGACTTCATGCGGGATTCGTCAGTCTCCTGTCTGGCCGAGTCGAGCAATCCCACCTGTTTGCCCAGGTAGTAACCGAAGGTAAAGAGGGCCGCACCCGCTATGATTCGTACTAACGTATACATGTCATCAAGCCTTGTAAGTTGCAATGAGTCTTGGATATACCGATAGCATTTCACCCAGACTCTAGATATGAGTTTATGACAGCAGAGTTGGCCTGCAAGGATTACACTT
>JASFJY010000590.1:0-3023 GCA_050119415.1 Chromatiales bacterium
GCTCCTCCTGACACCACACGAGTTCCTTTGCATAAAGGTAATTTTGCAAAATACCCATCAAAGTTCTGCGCGGAAACGGATAAAGCTGTTCAATGCGTAGAATGGCGATATCTGTGATATTGCGCTACCTACGTGTCTTGAGCAGATCATAATAAATCTTGCCGCTGCACAATATCACGCGCCGGATATCGTTGATATTATGCTCATCGATCTCTTCAATGACCAGCGATAAGGATCCCTGGGTAAGGTCGTCAATCGATGATGCCGAGAGTCGATGCCGCAACAGGCTCTTTGGCGTCATGATCACCAGAGGACGGCGGAACGCCCGCTTTTGCTGATCACGTAGCAAATGAAACATCTGCGCCGGTGTGCTCGGATTCCACACCCGTATATTCGACTCGGCACATAATTGCAGAAAACGTTCTAGTCTTGCAGACGAATGCTCAGGGCCCTGACCTTCGAAACCATGCGGCAGAAACAGGGTCAACTGGCAGAACCGCCCCCACTTTAGATAACCGCTGGATATAAACTGATCGATCACGACCTGCGCGACGTTGGCAAAGTCGCCGAATTGAGCTTCCCAGATGACCAGTGTATCAGGGCTCGATGTCGCATAGCCGTATTCGAAAGCCAACACGGCAAGCTCGGAGAGTACCGAATTGATGACCCTAAAATTTGCGCCACCCTGTGCGACGTGCTGCAGCGGTATGTAACGTTTGTCGGTTTGTTGGTCGTGCACAATGGCATGGCGGTGGGAAAAGGTGCCGCGTCCGCTATCCTGTCCGGAAAGTCGCACCGATTTACCTTCGCTCAGTAACGATGCATAGGCGAGTATTTCAGCCATGCCCCAGTCAATGAGTTGCGAGCCGGCGATCATTTCCGAGCGATTCATGAGCACCTTATGAACCCTCGGGTGCAGGCTAAAGTTCTCGGGTACTTGAGTGGACTTTTCGCCCAGTCTCTGCAGCTGTTCAGCGCTGATTGCGGTATCAACTTTTTCCCGGGGATTGGCATGCATATAGCGCTGCCAGTCATTAAACTGGTAACCGGTCGATGATCCATGGAGGAACTCACGCACTGTAACCTGGCCCTTATCGAGGGCATTACGGTAATCGCTGATCATTTTTCTGTCTTCGTCCTGTTTTATCAGGCCTGCTTTTATCAGACGGTGCGCATAGATTTCGCGTGTGGTTTCAATCTCCTGAATACGATGATACATCCCTGGCTGGGTGACTTTCGGCTCATCGGCCTCGTTATGACCATGACGGCGGTAGCACACCAGGTCTATGACCACATCATTATTGAAGGTGTTACGGTACTCTGTCGCCAGGCGAGTGACGAAGACCACTGCATCGGGGTCATTGCCATTTACATGAAATATTGGCGCCTCGATCAACTTGGCCATTTCGGTGCAATAACGGGTCGAGCGTGACTCCTCAGGCAGACTCGTGGTGAAGCCGATCTGGTTATTGACGACGATATGCATGCTACCGCCAGTCTGGTAGCCTGGAGTTTTCGCCAGATTCAGAGTCTCGGCGATTACACCCTGGCCGATGAAAGCCGCATCGCCGTGAATCAAAACCGGCATCACCCGGTTACGGCCATTTTCTTCAAGGAGATCCTGCCGCGCGCGAACGCCGCCCTCGACAACTGGAGAGACAATCTCCAGATGAGACGGATTGAACGCTAGCGCCAGGTGAACCGGACCGTTGTCGGTCTGAATATCTGAATAGAATCCCTGGTGGTATTTGACATCCCCCGATCCGCCTGAACTCTCTTCGTTCAGATTGCCCTCAAACTCGTAAAACAATTCCTGTGGCGACTTACCCATCAGGTTGACCAGTACATTCAAACGCCCGCGATGCGCCATACCGATGACGATATTGGTCACGCCGAGCCTACCACTGCCCTGAACCACTTCATCAAGTAATGGAATCAGGGAATCGCCACCTTCCAGAGAAAACCGCTTCTGTCCAACGTAGCGACGATGCAGATATCGTTCGAGCCCTTCCGCTGCGGTCAAGTCATTGAGAATGCGAATGCGCGACTCATCGCTGTGCTGCCCCTGCCAATCTCCATGGGTGGATTCCAGTCGCTGCTCAATCCAACGGCGCTCTTCGGTTGAGCTGATATGCATGTATTCGGTGGCCAGACTTCCACAATAAACCTTATTGAGTATGCTGATAATGTCCCGCAGCGGGATATTGCGCTTGGGATCTATTGAGACATGGGAAAAGGTTTTTTTCAGCGCCTCGTCCTGCAGACCGTAATATGACGGACTCAGCTCGATAGGCCTCTCGGTCTTTTTGCGTTGTAAAGGATCGGTTTGCGCACACAAATGCCCCATCATGCGGTACGCGGTGATCAGACGTTCCGCTGCGGCTGCGACTACCACCTCGGGTGTTGAGATGGCTTGTGCCGAAGAGAGGAAATTGCTGGGTTTTAGTTCTTCGTTATGGGCGAGTTCGAAACCATAGAAATAGTGCCTCCATTCAATGCTAACGTTTCTAGGATCCTGCCTGAAAGCTTCGTACAGCTGATCAACATACTGCGCATTTTGTGGGTTTAAGCCTGTTTTGTTGAAGTTAATCATTGCAGTTCAATAGTGGTTTGATCGAAAGCGATTGCAGAACTCTAGCGCGAATGTTTCATCCGGGAACGCGATGATCGTGCCGGGATCGTTGTTCAGATGCGGAATTGCGATTGCATCAATAGCAAGCTATTTATGATTGAGCAAATACCGCAGCTGAACGGCAAGACCTGTGCGAGGGCGCGTTCAGCGTAGGTCGGTTACACTTTGTACTTTGCTAATATTGTAAAAAATAATATGTAAAAAAACTTAACTTACTTTCTTTTCTAAGCGACCGGGTGAAACATTCTGGTTAAGGAGCCTCTGTTTTATTCCGGATCGACGCAGAGCGAGATGAAATGTTGAGTATCAAAGCAAAAAGGAAACGTAGTATCGTCCACGGCTGCTTGAAATACAGCCGTGGACAGTCAGCGTCAAGGAGCTCTGAAATCGA
>JASFJY010000591.1:0-3018 GCA_050119415.1 Chromatiales bacterium
CGACTCCGGCTTGCCGGGGCTGAACTGCTGCATGATCATGCTGGTGCCCTTGACCACCTCGGCAACGGGTATCTCGCGCTGCACGCCGAAGGCATCCTTCATCGCCTCCGCCATCTTCTTGAAGCGTATGGTGTCGAGTTCGGCGAAGGAGAGGAGCAGTACGAAAAAGCACATCAGCAGCGACATCATGTCGGCGAAAGTCGCCATCCAGGGCGCTATACCCTCCTTGCATTTGGGGCGCTCATCCGCCATGGATCAGTCGTCCTGAGACGGCCGTTTGCTGTACGGAAGGTAGGTACTCAGCAGCTGTTCGAGCACACGCGGATTCATACCCTCCTGTATACCGGAAATGGTCTCCATGATGAGGGATTTATTGGTCTTCTCCATGCCGCTGGCGCGCGCCAGTTTCTCGGCCATGGGCGTGGCGAAGGCATTGGCGATAATGGCGCCATAGAGGGTGGTCAGCAGTGCCACCGCCATGGCCGGGCCGATGCTCGCCGGATCAGACATATTGGCCAACATCTGCACCAGACCCACCAGGGTGCCGATCATGCCCATGGCGGGGGCCATGGTGGCCATGCTCTTGAACATGGTTTGCCCCACCTCATGCCGCTGAATAGTCAGGTCGATATCCTTGGTCAACAGCTTGTTGACCAGCGTCGGATCATGGCCATCGACGCAAAGCCCGATGCCCAGCTTGAGAAAGGGATTGCCGATCTCCTGGCCTTCGAGCGCCAGCAGGCCGTTCTTGCGGGCGATATCGGCCAGTTCCACCGCCTCTTCGATCAGTCTCTTCGGATCATCGGTCTTGTAAAAGAACGCCTTCATGCCGATGCTGAAGGAACCGAGGAAATCGCCCAGGGAGACCTGCATCAGGGTCACCATGAAAGTACCGCCCACAACAATCAGAACCGACGGCACGTTGACGAAGAGCATGACGTCGCCGCCCGAGGCGATGGCACCGATGATGATGCCGAATCCACCCAACAAACCAACCAGTGTTGCGATATCCACCTTTGAACTCCAACTCCCGAAATCTGTGTATCTTTATCGTGAAATTTTACGGTCGGAACCCGCACCCTGAACCATCGAGACAATCAGAGTCATCCTACGGCTACACCTGTTGGATGTAGCGGTCATGGAGTATGAATCTTTAATTCCCAGCCATGCCTGAGAGGTGGATCGGGGAGTGGGCCACAAAAGGAGACAAGGACCATCATTTGGCCTATCCTGCAGCCATGAACAACGGCAGGATCATACTGATCACCGGCTGTTCGAGCGGTATCGGCCGCTGTGTCGCAAATGGTCTGAAATCAAAGGGTTATCGGGTCATCGCTACGACCCGCCAATCTCAGGATGTAGAGAACTTATCAGCGGCGGGGCTTGAGGCCCTGCCCCTCGACCTGGACTGCAGCCACTCCATCGCGGAGGCGGTTGATAAGACCCTGAAACGCTGCGGCGGCTGACTCTACGCCCTTGCTGCGGGTTTCCGGCAGTGGTCGAAGATGAATGCCCTCAAGGCTTGGCTTGAACGAACGGAAGGGAAATTCAACCCCGTTATCAAAGAGATAGCTATTAACAGCGGACGCTCCGGGTTGATAGCGCCCACCCATCTGTGACATCATCCGGCTCCTTGCCTTCAATCCACACCGGTTCGAGTATGAACAAAGCATCCCCGATCCCCGTTGAAATCAACCTGCATCAGAAGTCGCGGCTGCTGTCTTTGCGTTTCTCCGATGGCGCCAGCTTCGAGCTGCCTTGTGAATATCTGCGTGTCTTCTCCACCGCGGCAGAGGTGAAAAGCGGTAGTACCCTGGTCAAGGGCAAGGAGCAGGTCAACATCGAGCGCATCGAGCCTCAGGGTCAGTATGCCATTCGGCTGGTCTTCGACGACGGCCACGACACCGGCATCTACTCCTGGGAAACCCTCTATCGACTGGGAGAGGAGCGGGAGCAGAACTGGCTGAACTATCTTGAGAAACTGGAAGCCGAGGGATATCAGCGTCAGGAGAGTCAAGCTAAGGAGCGCCGGATAAAGCTCTTCTACTTCTCCTGGCTGGCCAACAAGGCCGGCAGGGAGACCGATGAGGTCGACCTGCCGCAATCGGTGGCAACCATTGCAGACCTCCTGAAACTCCTCAAAATGCGCAGACCGGGACTCGCTCCGATATTCGATGAAAGTCTTCTGCGACCGACCATCAATAAACAGTTTGCCGAGTTCTTCACCCGTTTAGAGGATGGTGACGAGGTGGCACTAGTGCCGAACCGGCCGACACCACCCGCCACGCCGGATATCTAATAGCTCATCCGATTCAGAGCTTTTATCAGTTGAGATTGAAGCTCAACGACTGCGGTTGACCGTTACGCATGATATCGACCTGCAAGGTGCTGGCGTCCTTCAGGGTTTGCATTAGCTTCATCGCTTCCTGGTCGTTGCTCAGTGATACACCGTTGACCGCGGTCACCAAATCCGACGGCCGGATACCCAACTGATTGTAGAGTTCCCGGTTCTTCTGCGGCAGCACCCGATAACCCTTGAGTCCATCGCGCGATCTTACCGGCACGAAACGCACATGTTCGAAGATCTTCATGGGCTCTTTCTGGAATACCTCGCGGTAACCATCTAACGCTTGGGAATCGCCTGCCGTCTTGCGAGACGAATCCGGGCGGCCTCTTTTGTTCGGTGCCAAGGAAGCGGTTGTAGGGACTTTGGGGAACCGCAGCACCTCGGACTGGCCTTTGCGCAGCAGCACCACCCGGTCGGCGAAAACGCCTTGCAAAGTAACATCGTTCATCACCGTGGCGCCGATCTTATAGTATTTCTGCGTCGATCCCGAGGTACCGATGATGGCCGCGCCCCGCTTCGGATCTTCATCCACGAAGACACCGTGCAGGGTTAGATTCAGGCGTGTCTCCGGCGCCTTCGCTTCGATTTTTGTCACCGGCTTGACGCCAGCCTTGCCGAAGAGGTGCAGATTGGCCACTGTCTCCAAACCATTTTCCGCATCGCCCCCGCGA
>JASFJY010000592.1:0-3014 GCA_050119415.1 Chromatiales bacterium
GCAGAGTTGATCGAGGATGTAAGAACACACATGGCGCAGGTGGAGAAGGCTACCGGCAAGGGCTTCGGTGACGCGGCCAATCCGTTGCTTGTCTCTGTGCGCTCCGGTTCCGCCATGTCGATGCCGGGCATGATGGACACTATCCTCAATCTGGGTCTCAACAGCCAGACTCTGCAGGGTGTTATTCAACAGACCGGCGACGAGCGCTTCGGCTACGACGCCTATCGCCGATTCATCCAGCTCTTCGGCAAGGTGGCGCTGGGGGTGCCCGACGAACTTTTCGACGAGGAGTTCGAAGCGGTCAAGCAGGACGCCCATGTGACCGAGGACGTGGGTCTTTCCGCCGCCGACCTGAAGGAGATCAGCCAACGATTCCTGAGGGTTTTCGAGCAGCATACCGGCCGGCCTTTCCCGGAGGATCCCTACATCCAGCTGGAGATCGCCATCAAGGCGGTTTTCGGTTCCTGGATGGGCAAGCGGGCAGTCGACTACCGGCGCGAGTTCAACATTACCTCTGAGATGGCCAACGGCACCGCAGTCAACGTCTGCACCATGGTCTTCGGCAACCGCGGCAACGACTCCGCCACCGGTGTCGCCTTCACCCGCAACCCCGCCACCGGCGAGAACAAGCTCTTTGGCGAGTACCTGGTCAATGCCCAGGGCGAGGACGTGGTGGCCGGTATCCGCACCCCCAAGCCGATCGCCCGTCTTGAGGAGGAGATGCCGGAGATGGCGAGACAGCTCGAGGAGCTGCGCCAGAAGCTGGAGAGCCACTATAAAGAGGTGCAGGATTTCGAATTCACCATCGAACGCGGCACCCTCTACTGTCTGCAGACCCGCAATGGCAAGATGAACGCCACCGCCATGGTGCGCAGCTCGGTTGAGATGGTGGAGGAGGGGCTGATCAGCAAGGAGCAGGCGCTGTTGCGTATCGATCCCAGCTATCTGGAACAGATGCTCTATCCCCGTCTCGATAGTGACTTCAAGGGCGAGCCCATTGCCCAGGGCCTGCCGGCCTCGCCCGGCGCGGCCAGTGGCATTGCGGTGTTCGACGCCGACCGGGCGGAGCATATGGGCAAGATGCAGGGCATGAAGGTGATCCTGGTGCGTGAAGAGACCAAGCCGGAGGATATCCACGGTTTCTTCGCCTCTCAGGGCATACTCACCAGTCGCGGCGGTAAGACCTCCCACGCGGCGGTGGTGGCCCGTGGCATGGGCAAGCCCTGCGTGGCGGGCGCCGAAGGCATCAGTGTCGATGTACAGCGCCGCGAAGCCGATGCCAAGGGTACCCTCATCCGCGAAGGGGACATGATCACCATCGACGGCAGCAGCGGTAACGTCTTTCTGGGTGAGATCCCGATGGTGGAACCCGACTTCACCGAGGAGCTCAACCGCCTGCTGCGTTGGGCCGACGAGACCGCTTACCTGCGGGTCATGGCCAATGCGGATACTGGCGCCGATGCCAGCCGCGCGCTCAAGTACGGCGCCATGGGCATAGGTCTCTGCCGCACCGAGCGCATGTTCAACGCAGTGGATCGCCTGCCGGTGGTGATCGAGATGATCGTGGCCGAGACGCCGGAGCAGCGCCAGGCGGCGCTGGATAAACTCCTGCCCATGCAGCGGGGAGACTTCAAGGCGATCCTCGAGGTGATGTCGCCCAGACCGGTTACCATCCGCCTGCTCGATCCGCCGATCCACGAGTTTCTGCCCACCGAGCAGCAGCTGTTGCTCGACCTGGAGGAGCTGCGTCACCTGCGCAGCTCGGTGCGTGGCATGAACGTGCTGGCCGGCAGCCTGATGCTGCTGGAGGATCCGACCTCCGCCAGGGAGGAGGCGGACGAGCTGCGCCACTTGGTGGACGAGAGCCTGGTGGAGAAGTCGATCGAGAAGAAGGAGACCATGCTGCGCAAGGTGCGTGCCCTGACCGAGATCAATCCCATGTTGGGTCACCGCGGCGTGCGTCTCGGCATCACCTTCCCGGAGATCTACGGCATGCAGATCCGCGCCATCCTGGAGGCCGCCGCCGAGTGCGCCGCCAAGGATCTGGAAGTTCATCCGCAGATGATGGTGCCCCAGGTCTGTACCGTGGAGGAGCTGAAGCGGATCAAGAAACTGGTAGACGAAATCCGTACCGAAGTGGAGGAGAAGTCGGGCCAGAAGATCAGCTTCCGCTTCGGCACCATGATCGAAGTGGTGCGCGCCTGCATGCGCGCCGACTCCCTGGCCGAGCAGGCGGAGTTCTTCTCCTTCGGCACCAACGACCTGACCCAGGCCACCTTCTCCTTCTCCCGCGAAGACGCCGAGAACAAGTTCCTGCCCATGTACAACCAAATCGGTATCCTCAAGGACAATCCCTTCGAGGTGCTCGACGAGAAGGGGGTGGGCAAGCTGATGAAACTGGCGGTAGAGTGGGGTCGCAGCATCAAGCCCGATCTCAGTGTCGGCATCTGCGGTGAGCACGGCGGCCATCCCAGCTCCATCGCCTTCTGCCACAGGGCGGGGCTCAACTACGTCTCCTGTTCCGCCCCAAGGGTGCCGGTGGCGCGGTTGGCGGCGGCCCATGCTGCGCTGAAACAGTAGGCTATATATAGCTGCACCAAGCCGCGCCCTACGCATCCTCCCCGGTTGCGTGGGGGTGCGGCTTGCCGCGCCTAGATGTAGCGTTGTTCGCAAGATTCTGGAAAGAACACACAATGTAGGAGCCCACTCCCGCGGGCGATAAGATCTTTCGATCCCCTGTCGCCCAGGGGACTGGGCTCCTACACATAGGATCGGAGCAATGGGGCCAGACTCACGGCTGTCTCTCTTAGCTCCCCCTCCTTCATGCTCTTGCCTCCCCTAGCACATCGAGGATTGCCTGGTAATCAAACGTATCGGCGCTCTTCGACAAGGCCTTCGCCAATTCCATATCGTAGCGCTCCACCTGCCCGATGGCGGCGGCTATGGCGTTGGGCTCCAGGCTCTCGAGCGCCTCTTTGAGTTGCCTGCGCGCTGCTTCGGGCAGCACGGCCATC
>JASFJY010000593.1:0-3013 GCA_050119415.1 Chromatiales bacterium
TCTGGTCTCGATCCCCACTCCAACTACCTTGACGCGGATGACTACAAGGATCTGCAGGTGGGTACCAAGGGGGAGTTCGGCGGTCTCGGCATCGAGGTCGGTATGGAGGATGGCTTCGTCAAGGTGATCGCTCCTATTGACGATACACCGGCGCAGCGGGCGGGCGTTCAGAGCGGCGATCTCATCGTTCGGCTCGACGACACGCCGGTGAAAGGACTCTCGCTGAATGACGCGGTCAAACTGATGCGCGGCAAACCGGGCACCAGCATCGAGTTGACCATCATCCGCAAGGGCGTAGAGAAGCCGCTCAAGATCACGGTGATGCGCGACATCATCAAAGTGGCCAGCGTTAAGGCACGGTTGCTCGATAAACACTACGCCTATCTGCGTATCTCCCAGTTTCAGTCGCACACTACCAGCGATTTGTTGAAAGCGCTGAAGCGTCTCGAACGAGAGGCGGACGGTGTGCTTCAGGGCATGATCCTCGATCTGCGCAACAACCCAGGCGGTGTCCTCAACGCCGCGGTGTCGGTCAGCGACGCCTTTCTCCAGTCGGGCCTGATCGTCTACACCCAGGGGCGGGAGGGAGACTCTCAACTGCGCTTCGAGGCGGCGCCCGATGATGTCCTCAACGGGGCGCCCATTGTGGTGCTGGTTAACGAAGGCTCCGCCTCCGCTTCAGAGATTGTGGCGGGCGCCCTGCAGGATCAGAAGCGGGCGGTGATCATGGGTAGTCAGACCTTCGGCAAGGGTTCGGTACAGACAATCATTCCGATCAGTGATTCGGCGGCGGTGAAATTGACCACGGCGCGTTACTACACGCCCTCCGGGCGCTCGATTCAGGCCGAGGGGATCAAGCCCGATATCGAACTGGAGGAGGTACAGGTCTCCAAGGTCGACAACAATGGGGTGAAACCCATCAAGGAGGCCGATCTCTCCGGTCATCTGGAGAACGGCAGTGTCAAGCAGCCGGAGGATAAGGTTGGCGGTTCCGATGCAGAGGATGAAAGCCTGGCCGATAAGGACTACCAACTGGGCGAGGCCCTGAACCTGCTCAAGGGCCTGGCCATCCTGGGCGCACGCGCGAAGGTCGAGTGAGAATGAGGGATTAGATGCGAAAAAGCGGGCTGCTGACCGGTTTGCTGATCACTCTCTTGCTGACACCTTGGTGGTGCCTGGCCGGAGAGCAAGCCGGTGACGAAACACCCGTTCGCATCGCCCTGATTATCGACGACATGGGCAATCGTAAGGAGGCCGGTGAACAGGCCCTGGCGTTGCCCGGTGTCGTGACCTATGCGTTTCTTCCGCAAACTCCCTATGCCTGGGAGCAGGCGAACCGGGCACATGAGCTGAAGCGGGAGGTGATGCTGCATCTGCCGATGGAGTCCGTGCTTGGCCATCGCCTCGGCGCCGGCGCCCTGACCCTCTCCATGAACCGTGATGAGTTTGTTGCCACGCTGAAGAGTGACCTTGCTTCCGTGCCCTTCGTAGAGGGTGTCAACAACCATATGGGCAGTCTGCTGACGCGGGATCCAACAGCGATGCGCTGGTTGATGGGTAGTCTGCGGGAGGCGGGCCTCTTTTTCATCGACAGTCGCACTACTGATGCAACGGTGGCGCAGCAGGTGGCGCAAGACAATCTGGTTGCCACGGGGCGCCGACATGTATTTCTGGACTATGTTCGGGATGGTGAAGTAGTGCGCGAGCAGCTCAAGACATTGGTGAAGACAGCCCGACAACAGGGCGGCGCCATCGGCATCGCACACCCCTATCCGGAGACGCTTGTGATTTTGGCGCAGGAGCTGCCGAAACTCGAAGCCGAGGGTATCGAGCTGGTTCCCGCCTCTACACTCACCACTGAAAGGAGAGCCTTATGGCACGCGTCCTCGTCCCCCTTGCCCAAGGCTGTGAAGAGCTCGAAGCGATTACCATCACCGATCTACTGACCCGCGGCGGCGTCGAGGTGGTCACGGCCGGACTCGATAGCCGACCGGTAAAGGCCTCGCGCGGCATGACCCTGCTGCCCGAGACCACGCTTGACAAAGTGATGGATGAGGATTTCGACATGATGGTACTGCCCGGTGGTCTTCCCGGGGCGGATCATCTCAATGAAGACCCTCGTATCCACCAGCTTCTCAAGCGTCTGAATAAAGAGGGACGCTATACGGCGGCCATCTGCGCCGCACCTAAGGTGCTGGCTGCGGCCGGCCTATTGGATGGGCGCAAGGCCACCAGTTATCCTGGCGCGCTGGCAGGACTCGACCTGCCGCGCGTGGCTCTACAGCTGGAGGCTGTTGTCAGGGATGATAGAGTGGTGACATCGCGAGGTCCGGGAACAGCGATGGATTTTACCCTTGAACTACTCGAAATCCTTGCTGGAAAGGAGAAACGGGACGAGGTGGAGAAGGGGTTGGTTCGTTGAGGAGAGCATAAAAGCTGCCCTTTATCCCTCAAATTAATATGATATTAGTCGGAATGTTTCACCCAGGAACACGATTGTCGCGCCGGGACGACGTTCAGCTGCGGATTTGCAATTGATTTAATAGCTCGCTGTTGATGATTGAGTAAATATCGCAGCTGAGTGGTGATACCGGTGCGAGGGCGCGCTCAGTATTGGTCGGTTATATTTAATTCTCTAATATTCCATAAAAAAACATAATATAAACCGCAAGTTAGCTTCTTTCCTAAGCAACCGGGTGAAACATTCGAGTTAAATGCCCCCGATGCGATTCATGCCGTATTGTCTTATGTGAGAAAATATCGAAAGTACATTACAACCCTGTTATGTTATGAATCACCTTGTCAACCACTGGGTTTCATATAAAGCACCTTGGCAGAAGAAGTGGCTGATGCTGATTTGTCCACCGTATAACGATGTTCAGGAACCAACTCTTCCAGTAGCTTACTTAGTTTAGCCTCATCCATAGTTTCACAGGCCGCCACCATTTGCTCCAGCGTTTGCGTTAGGCTAGCCCCATCTACCTCGCGGTGGTTTGCTAGAAAGACTTTTTCG